>JACIYK010000189.1:4207-4724 GCA_014359965.1 Candidatus Aminicenantota bacterium | reverse complement strand
GAAATAAAGAGAGCCTCTAACTTCAGTGATTTTGACGGTTTTCTAGCTTGGAATGAAAAAATAAACCGAGAGTTTGTAGAACTTCATAAAGGGATTACTCCTCTTCCCAAACCGATTCAGAAATTACCCCCGGCCGTCTATTATTTTGCCCAGTATTATGGAAATAAATACGGAGAATGGGTCTGGGATGACCTTTATGGTTATGTCTGGCGACCATTTTATAACGATATTTATCCCTGGGGAAACTGGTCCCCTTATTTTTATGGCCGCTGGTCTTATGTTGACGGAAGCCTTTTTTGGGTGCCTGAGGAACCCTGGGGCTGGGTTCCCTACCATCTGGGCATCTGGCAGTGGGATAAGAAACTGGGCTGGGTCTGGCTACCAGGTTCGGTGTTTGCTCCAGCCTGGGTTGACTGGTATTTTTATTTTGGGTTCTTCAGCTGGAGGCCGTGGACACTGAATGATTACCTGCTTTTTGGTTATTATGGTTTCAACCCACTCGATTATTACTGGAGTA
>JACIYK010000189.1:0-4197 GCA_014359965.1 Candidatus Aminicenantota bacterium | reverse complement strand
TCTTACCCTGGCACAGAAGTAACTAGCTGGTATCAAACTAAGATTAAAAAAGAACAACTTAAGAAAAGAAAAGATGTGACTATTCCCCCTGACTACAAAAAAATTATTAAGAACCTGGCCAAAGCGGTTGAGAAAGAAGATAATACGGTTCTGGAAAGAATTAGTGGTAAATTACAGCCAGCTATAGTCAGAGCTGAAGAGCTGGCCAGCAAAGAGCTCAAGTTCAGAATAATTACTTCCCGGGATAAAATAAAAGAAGAGATAAAAAATCAGCCTTCAGCCTCTAGTGGAGTTAAAACCACCGCAGGCCATGTTTCATCCAGATTTGTGGCCCGCGAATTTTTGAAATGGCATAAGCTGAATTTGTCCAGAGAAACTAGCAGAGGCAAAGCTGTTCTGGGAAATTTATTACCAGCAGAAAAAAGTCGGGCTCAAAGGCCAGGTGAGGACCTGAATTACCGGGTACCTAAGAATGACTACCCAATCAAAGACAACCTTCAAGGTTCAGATCAACTCCAGAATTCTCGGGAAATTAATCAATCCGTTGAAAAACAGGTAATCAGGTTCAGGGATTGGAATCCCGATATCCGGATGGCCAGAGAAACCGGCCTCAGAATTATTTATGATAGTAGCCGCAATTCAATTATAGCTCCAGACTTAGGTCTGAGTTCAAAAGAAGCTAAAGAAATGCGCCTCAGGATTGCACCTCAAGGTGTTATCCGGCCAGGAGGGGAAGGCTTTATTTCATCTGATGGTAGCTATGTTCCGACCAACATACCTTCCAGTTCTCCGACTCCAGTAAATGCCAAAATATCTGGAGCTCAAAGCTCAAGTTCGGGGCACAGTGGGGGCAATGCTTCCAGTGCTGGACGAAAAAAACATTTATAGAAATTTTTGACCCGTCCTGGTAAAATTTATCTGTTTAATCCAGGCTCTTAGAGAGGAGGTTTTATGCGTTCTGGTTTTGTGGCGGTTGTTGGAAAGCCTAACGCTGGTAAATCAACCCTGATTAATGCCCTGACTGGGAAAAAGGTCAGTATCGTTTCTGAAAAACCTCAGACCACCAGGTTTAAAATAAGGGGAATAGTCAACCACCCAGAAGGGCAGATAGTTTTTGTTGATACCCCTGGTTTTCATAAACCAAAAGATGCCCTGGGGGAATTCCTAAATTCTCAGGTGGCCGGGACTATAAAAGAAGTAGACCTGATTCTTTTCCTAGTAGATGGCTCCAGGGAGCTTAATGAAGAAGATAGGCTGCTCATAGAAGAAATAAAAAAAAGCCAGCTGCCCTGCCTGCTGGTTATTACTAAAAAAGACTTGGCTTCAACAGAAACCCTTTCAGCACTGGAACAGGAAGTGAAAAAGGTTCTGCCAGTCGAGGGGGTAATAAATGTTTCTGCTATAACCGGCGAAGGTTTGGACCTTCTGCTGGAAAAGATTTTTCCCTTTTTACCTGAAGGTCCTGCTCTTTACCCTGAAGAGATGGTTACCGATTACCCTTTGAGTATCCAGGCGGCAGAAATTATCAGGGAAAAAGTCCTTATGAACCTGCACCAGGAGGTGCCACATTCTGTAGCTGTAAGTGTCACGCATCTGGAAGAGAAGCCTGAGAAGAACCTCATAGCTATTTACGCTGAAATTTATGTGGAAAAAGATTCCCAGAAAAAGATTGTCATCGGCCGGGAAGGTTCGATGATAAAAAAAATAGGCACTCTGGCCAGGGAAGAGCTGGAGTACTTGACTGGCAAAAAAATATTTTTAGAGCTCTATGTTAAAGTAAAAGAAAAGTGGCGAGAAAAAGAAGCTTTTGTCAAAAAATTGTACCTTTCTTAAATAATTTTTATGCCCTGGTATATTAAATATTAGCTAATGACTGCAAAAAAAAATGGTTCCCATCAACCCTTTTTGCCTGTTCCCCTTTTCCTGGAGAAAAATATAGGCAGACGAAATTTTGTTTTGCAGAAAATTTAAGTAATTTTTTTTTTAATTTTTCAGATTATTAAAGAGCTGTCATAGAAATGGTGTTAAAAAGTAAGATTTTTGTTGCGGGCAGGTTGGTAGGACCAGCCTTCGCCATCCCAGAATTTTATTTTTTCTTTAAGAATTCTTAGTTCAGTAAGAGCGTGAGGGGGTAAAATCCCGCTGACCATAAATTCTTTTATTTTTTCTATGGTCAGATCTGTTGGCCGGGAAAATAAAGGCTGGAAATGATTATCAAAATTGTACAACATCTCGTAATTAGTTTCCTTAGAGAATTCAGTGCAGGCTACCTCAAAGGTCTTGTCTTCCTTGAAGAATACGACCTGCCTGACGTAATTTCTCAAAGCCATGACCTGGTTGAGAGTGGTGCGGGGAAGCACGATATAATACTCTTGAGTCCCGGGCGAAAAATCCGAAAACTGGAATTCCGGATTACCGCTGGAAGGAGAGCAGCCCTCTACTTTGCGCGGGTCCAGAACTAAGAGACAGGCGCTTTGGAAATCGTTATTGGTGCCTGCTATTATGATTTCATTCCAGCCATCTTCGTCAATATCGTCCACTACTAAAGTATCTTTACCAAGATGCCCAACCTGCCAGTATTCTCCAATAACCTGACCTGTGGAGTTTAGTAGGGAAATTTGAACTGGATACCAGGTAACATGGTTGGCAACGACCAGAATAAATTTTTCCGGAGAATCTTTTCTAAAGTTCCAGGCTCCTACAATTCTGGTGATAAAATTATTGGAAAATTCGTCGGCCAGGGTTCTAATCCTTTTCCCTGGCTGATACGACCAGCGCAAGTGGCCATTTTGTTCAAAAAGCAATACTTCAGAATTGTTTTTATAATTTACCGAAACCAGTATTTCCTTTTTTTGGTCTCCTTCAAAATCTACCAATTCTTGAGTCAGACTTCCAGGCGCAACAGAATTTTTTAGTTGATGTTTCCAGACGATGATTTTGTTTTCATTAAGGGCCAAAAGCCGGTCACCAACTGTTTCTAAGGAAACAACATGGTTGTTTTTCCTGAATAAAAGCAAATTATGCCGGCTGAGCAGAAAGAGAGGAATTAACAGCACTGATAGGGCAAGCAAGAACAGCAGACTTTTTAAGATTGAGTGACGGCGAGATTTTAAAACCCAGATAAGGTGCGGGAAAGATTTAGTCTTAACCAGCTTCTTGTTTTCTATGATTTCCGTAAGGTTTTTCACTCCCACCAGCTCAAGTCTTCGAAAAGGGTGTTTAGAAAGAAGCTGATATAAAATAAGACTGGCTTCCTTGATGTTATCTTCTGGGATAACTAGGTAGTGCAAACCAGAGTAGAAAGCGGTCTTAATTTTCTCTTCCAAGCCTTCAGGTTCAATGCGTAATACCTGACCGTTAATGTCCACCCGGCCGGTAAAGCCTGCTTCTCGGCTTATGGATAATTGCACTGGGGCTTCAAAAGCGGCAACTTTTTGACTTAATGACAGCAAAGCTACGGGCAGTCCAAGACTTTGGCCAGTATAAAGGAAATTTTTATCTGGGAAGGAAAGTGTGAGGTAAAAAGCAGGAAGTTTCAGGTGCAGCGCATGTCTGATTATGTAATCAGTTGCTTCCAAGCTGTCGGCCACTACAGCAGACAGCACATCGTTTAAAGATGACATCAGGTTAAAAAACTTGAAGATGTTCTGTCCTTCATTGGAAACATTTTTATGGCCGTGGGCAGTTAGCTCAATTAAGCGTGCCTTTTCCGGTAGCAGCAGAGCCTGTTTTTTTTCTACCAGCAGGCAGTAAATGCTTTCTGAAGAATAACCAGAATATTTATCCCATTTTTCTAAAATTTGGTCTCGCTCGGCGCGCATTTCTTCTGGTATTTCAGGAAGCTTAAAAAATTCCTGGCACATCTGGAGGTTGGACAAAGAGGAGTTCACTATTCTAATAATTTGGGCCTGGGGTATGGGGCAGGGTGTGGTAAATATTTCTCTAGCTTCGGTGATAAGGTCACTATCTAAAAGCCTTTTTTTTGTATAAAGCGTCTGGCAACCCTTGCTCAGGTCTCCTAAGTAAAAATATTGAAGTGCCAGGTGAAAAAGCAGGTTAGCCAGTCCTTCTCTGGCCAATTTTTTATCAATTTTATCAGAAAATTTTTTGTAGAATTTGGTGGCAGCTTCATAACTGTTCAGTAGTTCTTCAGGTGGAATAAATTCTGGCTGCATGCTGGCCAGCAGGTAGAAAAAA
>JACIYK010000188.1 GCA_014359965.1 Candidatus Aminicenantota bacterium | reverse complement strand
CCGAAATTTGTATCAATTCATCCTGACCCAACCGGTAAAATTCAGACAGGTCTGGTTCAATTTCAGGGTTGTCAATTTTATTAATTACCACCAGCAGAGGTTTGTTGAGCTTTTTCAGCTCGCGGAACAATTCTTCCTCAGCTGGCACCAGAGGTCTTTTGGCATCAAGCAGGAGAATAAGAACATCCCCGGTTCGGGCTGCTTCCCAGGCTTTTTGCTTGACCTGCGGGGAAAAGGGGTCTATTTCCCGGTCGGCAAAGCCGCCCGTGTCAACTAACATTACCTCCCGGTTTTCAATCCTGGCCAGCCCGGTGATTATGTCCCTGGTCATACCGGGCAAGGAGTGCACTAAGGCTTTTTTCTGACCCAACAAGCGGTTAAATAGTGTAGATTTTCCTACATTTGGATAGCCGATGATCACTACTTTTGGTAATTTTTTTATCTTCATGACGGGTACTTATAGATTTTATTTGGCTACCAGAGAAAAATCCGGAGCAAAAGGATGGGAAAGGTCTACATGCCCTCCCAGCGTTTCTTTCTCATTGCCTTCTACCAGAATGACAACTTTTTTGACTGATTTCAGGTTATAGGCTAGAGAATTCACTACCGAGTAGACAGCTGCCATTTCTCCGGAAGAACCATAATAATTTCCTTCTGTTATACGGCGAGAAAAATCAACATACGCTGTCCCATCGGAAGTAATATACAGCTGCCTTAATTTAGTCCCCTCCGGCAGAGTACTCATCTTCCCCTGGCTGGAACCTTTTATTATTTCTTCCACAATAGCTCTGGCCAATTCATCGGGCGAAGACGAGGCAAGATAAATTTCCCTTTCTTCAGGATGCAGCAGCTCGTCATTTTCAGAAAGGAAAAAAAGAGTAATAGTCTTCTTTTCAATTTCCACGACTTTCTTGCTACCACCAGCTTTTTCGACCGACCCGGTCATGTGCTTAATAGTTTCTTTCCGGCGAGCAAAAAAGAAAACAAGCATAATGATTAATAGAATTATAACTAGTATGAATAGTAACCGAATTTTTTTCTTTTTTTTAGCTTTCATGGTTTTTCGTACATCTGCAGGAATTTGGCCAGACCCCGGTATATAGCTTCTGCTACTCTGACCTGGAAATCTTCCGACTGAAGCTTTTTTTCTTCCTCGGGATTGGTGATAAAGGCTACTTCCACCAGAATAGCCGGGCAGGCTACACCGGTTAAAACCTTAAAGGGAGCCTGCTTGATGCCGCGGTTTGTCGTCTTTAAGAGTTCATTAAGCTCGGATTGAACGATTTCTGCTAGCTGACTGCTCTGTTTTAAATAAGCTGACTGAGCCATGTCCCAGAGAATCATCTTCAGGTCATCTGCTTCCTTTCCCTTTATTTGCTCAATTAAACCGTTTTCATTATTCTCAAAATAAGCCAGCCGTCTGGCTTCTTCATCTGTGGCCGTGAGACTCAGGAAAAAAGTTTCTGAGCCATGGGCATTTGGACGTCTGGAACCATTAGCGTGGATACTAATAAACAGGTCTGCTCTATTGTTATTGGCTATAGCCGCTCTCTGAGCCAGCGGAACAACCACATCAGTTTCTCGGGTCATGACTACCCGGTAATTTAGATTCTTCTCAACCTCAGCTTTCAATTTCAGGCCAATGGCCAAAGTAATGTCCTTCTCCAGGGTACCAAAATTGCCTTTGGCCCCGGTTTCTATGCCACCGTGACCAGGGTCAATGACAATCGTGCGCCGGGTTTTCCTGGCGCTGAAACTTGCAGCTACTGAGCTTTCTTTCGCCTGTTTTTCTTCAACCACCGCCTGGCTCTTTGGGCTAAAGTCTGGCGCTTGATTCTCCGCTTTCTGTGCCATACTGCTTTCCTTTTTTTGGGGCTGTCTGGTTGATTTATTCTTTATTTCAAACGTTATCTCAAATGGCTTTTTTTTCAAGCGATGAGAGTAGGTGAAGTCCCCAGTGCTGATCTTTATCATTACCAGATAAGCATCTGGTGCTTTGGCCAGGTCCACAGACTTGACCAGCCGACTTTGAAAAGACCGGCGGTAAAGTTTTAATCCGGATAGAGCCCGGAAAGTAACAATCAAGTTGTTTCCACTTTTCTGATGATTGTAAACCAGGCTGCTTTTTGAACTCAGCCTGACGCGGACATAATCGGGGGCATCTTCTACTTGCACATTGACCACCGGAACTGTTTTATTCGTCTTGGGCCAGGCCACAGGAAGGAAAAAAATCTGGCAAAGGAGAAATCCTATAAATGTTAACGCAATTATTCTACTCAGTTTGGACATTTCTACATTAATATAAAAAAATTGGTGGAGGCGGCGGGAATCGAACCCGCGTCCGGAGGCATTCCACAGTCAGCCTCTACAGGCTTATCCTCTTCAGCTTGTCTCGTCAAGTGGCCCTTGAAGAGGAGAAGAACCACTCAACCAGCTCAAGTGGTTTTTCATCTGCCGGACCTTGAGCACGTCCAGCAGACTATCCTGCAAGTCGGCGTCTCTCATAGCCCGCAGGAAAGGCTATGAAAGACGGCTGCACTTTCTATCAGGCAGCGACTGCAACAGGTTCTGCAGTTAATTTTTTCCCACCTGTTTAACGAGGTTGATGGGACCTCGGCCTGCAGCTTCTGCTTCACTACCTCCGTCGAGTCCATTTCGCCCCCGACTCATTTAGATTATAGGGGAGTTAACCTCATCTTGTCAATCAAACGAATGGCTTCATTTAAAATATATCCGAAACTAATCTGAAAACGATTCGTTGCCTCATGAGAAAATCTACACGAAATTATCGTGCTCCCTGGCTGGTAAAGTGGTTAAATATCATTGTGATCCCAATCAGTAGGTAAAGCAATAGGTCTAAAAATGAAGTTCAGGATAGCGGTGTCAGATGAGAAGGACGGGAATATCAGAGAATCTTTAAACGAGAAAGGAACTGGCTTTAGAGTAGTTTGTTTAGCTTTCTAATTACAATCACCGTCATGACAGGCGTTTATTGCGCAACTGAGGTTAGAAAGTAATTTTACCAGAAAAGGGGGCAACGGGTGTTTACTAGAGCGGTAACAGACTTCACTTTCCCGGCCCTCGAGGGAGAATCGCTCTAGGGAGAGGATCAGGCGGCACATGTATTTGCCCGCGCGGCCGGACTCTTTTCTGTTCTTAGACCTGGCCTGGCTTAGGAGAGAAAGTCGGGACAGCTCAGTTCAGTTAAACCAGAAATGCAACTGTCCCTAATTTTTTATGTGCCACATCTGAGGAGCAGTTATTTTTCCGTTCTGAATTTGCTGTTTAATTTTTCGTTTAGCAAAAGCGGGAATTCTGGATGGTAGACGTGTTCTTCTTGCATTATTTCTTCTATTTTTTTAGTGATGTCTGGATGTTTGTCTGCGACATCTATTTCCTGGCCTGGGTCAGCATCAAGGTCATAAAGTTCGAGTTTTGGGTGAGCCTGTTTTCGGAGGTTTGTTCTGTAGCCTTTCCATCTGCCCATTCTTACAGTCTGTTGAGCACCATATTCAGGGAGTTCCCAGTAAAGGTATTCATGTTCTTTCTGATAGCCTTTTCCCAGAAGAGCCGGTAGGAAGGATATACCGTCTGTGTGCTGAGGGGTTTCTATTCCCATTATATCGCAGAGCGTAGGCATCATGTCCCAAAAGGCGCAGATGTGGTCGGAGGTTGTTCCGGGTTTGATTTTGCCGGGCCACCGGGCAATAAATGGTACACGGATACCTCCTTCATGGAGGCTTCCCTTCAGACCCTTTAGTGGGGAAACGCTTTCAAAGAATTGGTAATCAACACCGCAGCAGTAGGTAGTTCCGTTGTCGCTGGAAAACATGATGATTGTATCTTCGTCAAGCCCAAGCTGTTTTACCAGATCCATGATTTGGCCGATGTATTTGTCCATTCTTGTAATCATAGCTGCGTAGGTAGCCCGGGGTGTCGGATTTCCGGTATAATGGTCGCCTTCGTAAGGAGTTTCATCCCAACCAAGAGATTTATAATACTGAAGAATTTCGTCGTCAGGGACCTGTAATGAAACATGAGGTATGGTAAACGGCAGGTATAGGAAGAAAGGCCTGTCCTTGTTTTGTTTTATAAATGTCAGGGCCTCTTTGGCGATTTCGTCAGCGGAGTATGTTTCGCCTGTTCTGATTTTGTTCTCTGGGTAAAGGACTTTTTCGGTGTTTCTCCAGAGGTGGTCCGGATAGTAAAAGTGAGCTTCCCATTGGTCAAGGTAGCCGAAGAAATGGTCGATGCCCTGATTTTCCGGAGCGCCGGAGGTGCACTGACCGCCAAGCCCCCATTTACCCATTACACCAGTAACATAGCCTGCTTTTTTTGCCAGTTTTGTGATTGTGATAGCGTCCAGAGGCAGGGGGATCTGTCCTCTTTCGCAGTTGGGCATCTGGTAGTCGGCATTTCCTCTTATATAGGCATGTCCGGGGTGCAGTCCTGTCATCAAACAGCATCGTGAAGGTGCGCATACGGCATTGCCAGAGTAATGGTTAGTAAATTTGATTCCTTCAGCGGCAAGAGAGTCAATGTTGGGGGTTTTGATTTTTTTCTGTCCGAAACAGCCTACTTCTCTGTAGCCAAGGTCGTCAGCCAGGATATAAATAATGTTCGGTTTTTGTTCGTTGTCAGAGGCCATTCGCAGCGAGTTGCGGCATCCAGCGGCCAGCGACACAGCCGAGAGCGCCGAGAGCTTTAAAAAATCGCGTCTTTTAATACCTG
>JACIYK010000187.1 GCA_014359965.1 Candidatus Aminicenantota bacterium | reverse complement strand
AAAAAATGTCCGAGAAAAATAGGCTTTCAAACCTAAGATTTAAAAAAGCTTCGGGCCTCTTGCTTGTGGCTCTTCTTCTTATGGCCTCAGCCACAGCCTGCGAAGAATTTATTGATTCTGATTATCGCTTTGAAGAACCTTTTTCTAAAACGGTCACTCTTAAAGAAGCTGGCTCTTTTTCGCTGGAGAACATCAACGGCTCAGTCACCATTACCAGTTCTCCTGCACTGGAAGTTTCCATCAAAGCCACCAAATATGCCCGCTTGAGGAAAGAAGACCTGGATAAGGTCAGGATAGAAGTGGTAGCTGGCGAAAAATCGGTTAAAGTTGATACTATCTATGAAAAAAGGAATCTCAGGGCCAAAGTAGATTACGAAATTGTTGTGCCTGAAGGTATGGTTCTGGAGCTGGTCAGAACAGTTAACGGGCGTATCACCGTTTCCGGCCGGTTCGAAAAAGCGGTCCTGAGCACAACTAACGGCAACATCAAGGTAAGTGGTGAAATCAGGTACCTGAAAGCCGGGACCACCAACGGCGGTCTTGATGTGGAGCAGGTCAGAGGACGCTTGGAGCTTAAAACCACCAACGGCAGCATCAGAGTGGAACTTGAGGAATTGACCGGCGATATAAATGCCCGGGCAACAAACGGCAGCATCAGGCTGGTTATTAAGAAGCAGCCAGATGGTTATCTTAGAGCCCGGACCACTAACGGCAGCATCAGAGTAGAATACCCGGTGACCATGGAAGGCGAGATTTCCCGGCGTCGGGTGGAGGGACGTCTGGGCAGCGGACAGGGACCTCAGCTTGACCTTCACACCACCAACGGCTCCATAACCATAAGCCGGCTGTAATAAGGAATAATAAGGCTGGTTCAGGCTAATAAATCTTTAGGGCTGAGCTATTTTCTGGCCCGGCACAGCAGTCAGAATGACGAGAAAATAAGAAGTTAAGGCCGGTAAATCTTTGAGGCTGAAGCCGCAGCGAAACAAGAATAAAATTAACCAGCAGGGCCTGGCTCATACTGATAAATAATATGCCGATAGATGCGGTAATGATGAACACTATGCTGATGGTTAGCCGGCCGATAAGCTTTAATATATGAATAAATGTTCATATAAATTGAGCTGCCACTTCAGTGGCTCTGAGCTTTAAATGGCTTTTTCTCTTTTTGTTCCCTTTCTTTCTTCCTTCCTTCCTTGCCTTCTTTTGTTTTCCGAGGCGCGCCAAAAGTTAGCAGTCTGAGTTTCAACCCGGCAGATTGTACCCGCCGAACAGCCGAAATTTTTGCCCGGGGTCAGGCAAAAGGTGAGATTTCGCGAAGCTTTTTGATCACCTGGGGCACGACTTCCAGCACATAATCCACTTCTTCTTCGGTGTTGTAAATACTCAGGGAGAAGCGGACTGTTCCGTGAGCGAAAGTAAAGGGCAGGTTCATGGCCAGAAGCACGTGCGAAGGTTCAAGCGAGCCGCTGGAGCAGGCGGAGCCGGTTGAGGCGCAGATGCCGTAATCACTGAGCAGCAGCAAAATAGACTCGCCTTCAACGAACTCAAAGCTGATGCTTAGGGTATTGGGCAGGCGAGGTGAGCGAGCACCGTTTACCCGCACGTTGGGAACTCTTTCCACCAGTCCTTTCTCCAGTTTATCCCTGAGTTTGGCCACGTAGGTGTTTTCCTTTTCCAGGTTGGCTACGGCCAGTTCCGCGGCTTTTCCCAGGCCGATGATGTAGGGAACGTTTTCCGTACCTGCCCGGCGGTTCTTCTCCTGATGCCCGCCCATCAGATAGGGGACAAATTTAATCCCTTTCCTGACATAAAGCACCCCAATTCCCTTGGGTGCATGCAATTTATGTCCAGAAAGCGAAAGCATATCAATTTTGGTACGGGAGAGGTTGATGGGAATTTTACCCACAGCCTGCACGGCATCAGTATGGAAAAGCACGCCCTTTTCCCGGCAGATTTCTGCTGCCTGTTCTACTGGAAAGATTACTCCGGTTTCGTTATTTGCCCACATGATGGAGACGATGGCTGTATCCGGCGTGATGGAATTTTTAAGCTCTTCCAGGTCAATCATCCCTTCCTGGTCAACTTTTAAGTAAGTTACCCGGTAGCCCTGAGTTTCCAGATACTTACAGAGGTTGTAGATGGCCGGATGCTCCACCGAGGTGGTAATGATGTGTTTTTTATCTGGGAAAGCGCGCAGCGCAGAATAAACGGCCGTTGAATCGCTTTCTGTACCGCAGCTGGTGAAGATAATTTCCTCGCTTTCGCAGCCCAGCATAGAAGCTACTCTGGCCCGGGCCTGCTCCAGGTGTTTTTTTACCTGGCCGCCAAACTGGTGCATGCTGGAAGGGTTGCCGTATAGTTCAGTGAAAAAAGGCTCCATGGCTTCTTTTACTTCCGGGCTGACCATGGTAGTAGCGTTGTTATCGAAATAAACAATTTTATTCATCGGTTTTACTCCTTGTCCTTAATCAAGCTGCTGGCCAGATTATTTTTTCTAACCTGGCTGGGGGCACCATTTTTTAAGAGGGTAATACTGTCTCCTACTTTGCCGTGCCAGCCGGGATAACTGGCTTTGCCACAACGTAATCCTGTCGCCATTTATCTTCTTGGGCTCAAATAGGGCTCAAACCAGGCTTACTTCAAGCTCGGGTGCCACTTTTTCTTTGAGCTCTTTTTCCACCACTTCCTTGAAGGTCTTTTCGGCTAGAGCACAGTGCGAGCAGGCCCCCAGGAACCTGACCTTGACTTTAAACCCATCCACGTCCACCAGTTCCAGAAAACCGCCATCTTCTTTCAGTTTGGGGTTGATATTCTCGTTAAGGACCTTTTCAATCAGCTTGATTTTTTCTACCACCGTTAGCTCAACATAAGGTGCTTTTTCCTTACTGGACCAGTAATCGTGGAGAATCTTCTCGATATCCCCCTTACATTTCCCACAGTTTCCGCCGGCTTTGGTGTAAAAGGTTACCTGTTCCACGGTTTTCAGATTGTTGAGTTCTATGGCTTTCAGGATGGTTTTCTCCGAAACACTGAAACACTGGCAAACAATTCTATCCTGCTGGCCAGGAAATTTTTTCACACCTTTTTTGGTGTAGTAGTTTTCTATGGCGGCCTGCAGGGCTTCCATGCCCATAACCGAACAGTGCATCTTTTCTTCCGGCAGACCACCGAGAAAATCGGCAATGTCCTTGTTGGTGATACGAGCCGCTTCTTCCAGAGTCTTGCCTTTTATCATTTCAGTCAGAACGCTGGAAGAAGCAATGGCGCTGGCGCAGCCGAAGGTTTTGAACTTAGCATCTTCAATGACCTGGGTTTCCGGGTTAATTTTAAGGGTAAGTTTTAGAACATCACCGCAGACCAGGCTGCCCACTTCACCTACAGCGTCCGGGTTTTCTATTTCCCCCACGTTTTTGGGGTTTTTAAAATATTCCATAAGTCTTTCAGTATATTCCCACATTTTTACCTCTTTATTCATTTTAGATGTCAGGCTCAGGGGTGTCAATTTAAAGAAAAGACAAAATGTTTCTCATTTCTGGGGTAAAAAGAAAGCGTTTGAGACTTACGGAAGAAATTACCATAACCAGCCCGCCTATAGACCATTTAATTTAAAAAATTTATCAACCATCATATTACTAGGTTATCTTAAGCCGGGGATTTATTTTGAGATAGCCCCTTTTTTTAAAATTTTTTGCTTTGGTTCATTCCTGGCGGCCGGTTGTCGGGTTTGATTCAGTTAATGTTAATTTTGGCCTGGCTTTAATTCTTCTGGACCTGGCTTAGCTCGTTTAAAGTGGCATGTAGCTTTTTAACCACTTCTGACACCGGCAATTTATCGTAAAGAATGGCGGAGGCGGTCAGGTCTTTTCCATAAAAAGCAGCGTTAGCTTCCCGGTCCACCCGTAGCGTTCCGCCTTTCAGGGAAATGCCAGCAAAAAGTCCTTTGCTCTTAGAGTAGGAGTAAATTTCTGCTTCCATTTCAATGTCTGTGCTGGCTTCGGCACTCCGTCCCACCGGACCAGCTGAAACACTCATGTCAGCACCGAGTGTAATTTTATTGGAGGCCAGGTTTTCTACCCCGCGACGATTTTTAAACACCAGCACCAGGTCTGCCTTTTGCATGCCTATCTGCCAGCCAATGCTGCCACCGATGAGCTGAATGAAAAGTGGATTGCTCCAAGAACCATCCTTCTGTCTAACCAGAACAATGCCGCGGCCGTACTGCCCGCCGATGCCCCAGGCTGCTTTCACCACGCCGGGGAAGATAGCAATTCCCTCGGTTTTTTCCAGAAGTTTGGCCGGGATGCCTTCTTCTTTGAGGCTGGCCAGGTCTTTTATAACTTCAATGGCTCTTTCTATTCTTTCCTCACCTGGCCTGGAAGAGGCTTCGCTGTCTGTCCTGGGTTGAGACAGGCTTATTAAGACAAAGGTGAAAATAAAAAATAAAAATAAAGCAGGTAGAAGTAATGATTTCACTTGCCGGATATTTTTCATGGTTCTTTCCTTTCTTCCCTACAATTTTATAACCAATTCGCATCCTCAGCAACTACCTGTTTGAGAATTAATTTGTCGTTGCCAGCACTGGAGTAATAAATTAACAGAAAGGAAAACGTTAAGAAGTTCAGTTGACTGATTATCAATTCTGGTTTTCTAAACCCTAAAAACTTTCAGGAAAACGGCTCATTATCTTCGCCCGAGATGAACATACAAGCTCAAGTGCCAGCTGGCTTTCTTTCTG
>JACIYK010000186.1 GCA_014359965.1 Candidatus Aminicenantota bacterium | reverse complement strand
TTTTCAGTAAAGATCTAATTTAGACAGACCTCCGAAATAAATTTTTTTGTTTTCACCTGTGTTATGTAACTTTCACCCGCAACAAAAGGGCGGGCAAAATAGTCAGGGCTGACAGTGCCGCCAGGAACATTGAACCAACCATTATTCCACCAAACGTGCGCAACGGACTCATAGAAGCCAGCAGCAGCACAGCAAACCCCATCATCACCGAAAGTGAGTTGGCCATGATAGCTGCGCCTTTTTCCTGGAAAGCCAGGGTTATGGCTTCTTCCATGTTCCTACCCTGCTTCAAGCCCATCATCACTCCATGGACAAAATGGATGGAATAGTCAATACCCACTCCTATAGACACAGAAGCCACCATCATGGTTACGTAATCAAGCTCCACTCCAGCCAGGCCAAAAAATCCGTAAATCACTCCTAAAGTAAAAACAATTGGAGTTACAGAAATCAGCCCCAGCTTTAGGGAACGCCTGATTAGCATCATGATGATAAAAGTCAGCAGCAGAGCCAGAGCAAAAGACTGAAGCTGAGAGACAAAAAGATAGTGGTCAAGCTGGGTTAAAGCAGGGGGCAAACCGCTTTGATCAATCCGTTCAAAAATAACATCCTTGACTAGCTCACCCGCGCTCTGTTCCACCGGACCAAGGTTTTTTTCTGGCAGAACAACCAGCTCATCGTTAATTTCCAGCAGAAGGCCTTCAAACCTCCTCAGGAAATTAGCATTCTGCCGGGCCTCTTCTGGCATCAAAGGCAAGAGAATCTGTTTTTCTCTTTCCAGGACCACCTTTTCTCTGACTTCCTTGAGTCTTAATTGAAGAGTGGAAATAACTCCTTCAGTCGTCTCCTCATCGTATCGGGCATCTTTAACCACCTTCCTCAAAATTCTCTGGAAATCTTCTCTGCTTGACTGGTCCCTAACCAGAGCATCCGTTAATTCAGCAATAAGCTTTTTGGCCGCGCCTTCGGTAAGGACAAAATCAAAGGACTCAGGACGTATGTAATTTTCCAGCTCAGAGCGCCATTCTGCTACAACTTCTGGATCTGATGCAACTGGCCAATTAGTCAGAATATAGCCCAGCTGCTTTTGAATTTCGGCCCGAGGTATTTGTTTTCCAGGGGCGTAGCGGATTAGCAACCATTCAAGCTCATCTAGAAGGAAGTTAGCTTCTTTTTTTCTCAGCTCCGTAGCCGTTTCTAAAGAAACTCCATTCAGAGAAATAGCCTTAAAGTTTTGGCGCATTTCTTTACTCAGAAAATCACTGATAGCCCGCCTCAGGACCCAGTGTTTTTCTGTCCTGGTCGCTGAAGTTCGGGAAAACACCAGTCCCTCGGTAAAATCATCGCTTATTAGCTGGCGAAGTTCATCCCGTCCTTCAAGTAGAAACCATAGATTAGCTACCTGACCATCTGTTTCAGGCAGGCTATAGCGACCGTTCATTTTCTCGTTGAGCTCTTCCACCAGATCGGCCACCGAGAGCGGCAAGCCGCAGTCAGGCAGGGATAACATGAAATTTTCTGCTCTTCTAAGAACCCTCAGAGCTGAGGCTGTTTTCAGGCTGGCGGTCTTAAAATAAAGGCTAAGCGGAGCCGCTCCATCAAAATGACTGCGAACAATCCTGTCTGCCTGACGTGGTTCGCTTTCAGCTGGGAAGTAGTTGGTGAAATTCACTTCCCTTTTTATACGGGGAATCCAGAGAACAAAGAAAATTAATATGATCAGTGTGGCCACTATGATTATTCTTTGGTATTTTATGACTCTGGCGGCCAGCCAGCGAAAAAACTGCGGGTTTACCAGAGAAATAACTCTTTCTCTAGTTCTAGCCTTTTGTTCTGGAAGAAGATAATAGACCGAAGGAATAAGCGCCAAGGCAATGAGCATGGCCAGCAGGATACCAGCAGCGGCAAAAATGCCAAAATTATAAATCAGCCCTAATTTAGCTGTAAGGAAAGAAGCAAAACCCACTGCCGTGGTGGCTGCAGCCATAAAAACAGGCAATGCTACCCGGCTGGAACTTCGGGCTACCCACTCAGAGCGGCTCAGTCCTTCGGTTCTATTCTGTTCCATGCCATTTACCAGGTGCAGGCCGTAAGCTGAGCCTAAGCCGATAAGCAGAACTGGCAGGGCTGGGGTCATCAGGTTCATAGGCACATGGAAGAGGCCCATTAAGCCAAAAACCCAGGCTGTGGACAACCAGACCACGAGAGAAGGCAGGAAGACGGCTCGCAGCGTTCTGAAGCTTAAATAAAGAATTAAAAGAACAGTCAGTATGATGATGGGAATCAACACCCCTAAATCTTTTTTCAGGTAGAAGTCTGCATAATAAGTGAAACAGGGTTCTCCGGAATAATGGAGCTCGGTTTTTTCTCTAAGGTGTTTTTCCATAATCCGTTTTACTACCTGTTCAAAAGCAGCCGCACTGTCCACCCCACTCCGGAGATAAACAGCTGCTCCCAGCCATTGACCATCTGGTGATATATAAGTATGGACATAATTTTCTTTGTTCAGAGCTTCTTGTAATTTTTTGCTCAATTCGTCCTGTGAAGTGGGTATCTCTTCCAGAAAATCTTTTACTAATACCTCATCACCCGCTCTTTCAATGTGCGGCGCGGTGATGATGGAGGTTACATAAAAAACTTCTTTCTGCTGCCTTAGTTCCTCAGTAGCCTCCTTTAACGCCTGAAGAATTTCCGGACAGAATGTTTCTCCTTCCCGGGCTTTGATAGTGACCAGCACCAGCTCGGTCGAACCAAAATTTTCTCCCGTGTCAACAAGCAGCTTCACCACCGGGTCATCCTGGGGTAACCAAGAGGTAAATTTGTTTTGGAACTGTATGTCTTTGTACTGCAGGACAAAAAAGAAGGTCAGGATGATGATAAGCAAAATAATCAACAAGCTGAGCTTAAGACAGCGGGTCCAGATTTTCTCCATTTTCGCTTCCTCCCTTAATTAGCTGTTTTCTTTCGTTGCCTTCAAGAGTGAATGCTCACTCACAAAAAAGGCCTGACCAGAACGTTTTTTAGCAGCTCTTTGCTTTCTGATAAATTTTTCTCCTAAGCTTTAACCCCTACCAGGTACTGCTCAAACAGGGCCAGAGAGATTTTTTTCAGCGATACCTTTCTTTTCTTTATCGTCCAGTAAGAAAAAGCTGTATAAACCAGGCCAAGAAAATGCATAGCCGCCACGGTCACATCCAGGCTGGCTTTTAACTTTTTCTCGGCCATGCCTTTCTGGATAACTTTTTTTATGAAATTAATTATTTCCGAAATCAGGCCATTAATCCTATCCTGTAATTCCTTATCCCCAAGATGAATTTCATCAGAATAAACTATCTTAAAAATACCTGGATACTCTTCCAGGAAATTAAGATGCAGGTAAAGCAGGTTTTTAAGAGCCTCTACGGCTTCCTGTCCGGCCTCCTCCACTTCCTTAAAATGACTTCGGGCTTCTTCCAGGATATTATCTATGATAAACATTATGAGTTCTTTTTTAGATTTAAAATGCCGGTAAAGAGCTGACTCCACAAAACCAACTTCTTTAGCTAAACGGGAGATGGTCAGGGCTTTGATGCCATACTGGTCTATGATGCGCAGGGCGGAAGTAATGATATCTCCTTTACGACTGTCTGGTGCCTGAAAAAAGATGGACCTTTTCATGGCTCATTCCCCGTTAGTGAATATTCACTCACATTATAAATCAAAAAAGTTCGCTGTCAAGTTTATGGTTTATTGGCTGAAAGACAATTTCCAGTTCATAAGAAGAGCTTAAAATACAGGTCAATTAGTTATTACATCTGCTTTACCGGAAACAGGCCCTCGAGCTGGATAATCTTCCCTTCATAGAAAGCTTCCAAGAAAGCCTCCTTATTAGTGTGAAGTGAAGCCCCTCAGTATCAAGAATAAACTTCCATCTGAGAAAGAAAAATCCTTGAAGTGTGAACTGATTTCTATTTGCGGGGTAGTAGAAGTTCTTGTCATTAGTCTAATGGTGGTCTTCCACAATTGTCTGACACCCTTTCTAACCACTTGGTACATGAAGTAGCTCTGCCTTAAGTTAGATAAAGATGTTCTCAGGGTATTCTAATTTATTTGCTGCCCTTATGGGCCATACTTCATCTCTAATTTTTGGACTGCCACCACACCTCTTCCAAAAACTGCCTTTTAGATTAGACACCAGGTTTTAACTTCAAAGAATTTACCGATTAACCTTAAAAACTATTCAAAACTATCGGAAAATAAAACCCAAAAATGCTGGGTTAAAAATAGAAGGGTTTGAAAATGAAAAGAGTGCTAATCTTTACGTCTTTTATTTTAGTTTCATCTGTATTGCTTATTTCGTCTTCAGCATTAGCGCAAGGTCTCTCAGCTGATATGTCCTGGAAAGAAGTGGGAAAAGAGGATCGGATTAGTAATTTTTATTTGTCGGGCTTTGTCGGGCAATCTCTATACTTATGATTTAGCAGACAATGGCCAAAAAAATGCGGCTTATAGTGGATTGGTAAGCCGGGATGACAAAGATCTTAAATCTTGATGAAAAGGTATTTATAGAGATGCCAAATAATGACTTTTTTCTTATTATGAAAAATCCGTTTGAAGCCCACGAAGCTATGCTAAAACAGTTTAAACAGTATAAAGTTTTCAATGAGGGCGAAGAAGAGATTAACGGACTAAACTGCAAAAAAAGAGCCATAATGTAGAAAGCGCAGACAACGGTGGGAGATAAGATTGAAGAAGAACAAGAAATAGTTATTAGCCGGGCCTGGGTTTCAAAAAAATATAATATCCCTATAAAATTGATTAACTACAAGGGAGATA
>JACIYK010000185.1 GCA_014359965.1 Candidatus Aminicenantota bacterium | reverse complement strand
CGTATGGCACTTCTTTCTTATATTTCAGAACCCTGCCCATATAGTCATTCAAAGCGGCGGAAAAAGCACCCATAATTATGGCACTTGAGGGGTCATACTGATAAGTTTCGCCGGCGGCGTCCGAGTCCCTGCCAGTGAACCGACTGTCTAAACGACCGACCGTCAGCCTCTGGTCACGCAGTAGTTCCTTGACAAAGCGGTCGTGTCTGACTCTAAGATTTGAATTTTTTAGATAGCTTGGCGAAAGCCCCGTCAGGACGGAAATCTTTCTGACCGTAGAGTCAACCTGTTCTGCTTCCAGCAGGTTTCCCTTCATCAGAGCCGGTAAATATTCATTAATAGCAAATTCTCTGGCCTCTTTCAGGACAGCCTCCAAGTGTTTGTTCTGGTACTCGGCAGGCAATTTTTTATGATACCAGGCTGTGGCTGTGTAATGCGGCAGGAAAACCACGTAAGAGAGATTATTGCCCGGATTAAAAGACAGAGTAGCAAAATCAAGAACGCTAGACAATAATATTATTCCGTTCAAGTAGATACCATAAGTTCGGTTTTGCAGAACTGAAGAGAGCACTGCTGCTCTGGTTGTCCCGTAGCTTTCTCCCAGCAGAAATTTTGGTGAGCTCCAGCGATCGAATCTAGTCAGAAATATTCTTATAAATTCAGCAAAAGCGCTGGCATCTTCCGCCACGCCATGGAACTGGCTTTTATCTTCGCCTGGTAATGGACGACTGTAGCCGGTGGAAACAGCATCAACGAAAACCAGGTCAGTAATATCAAGCAGAGAACAATCACTGTCAGTCAACCTGGCCGGGGTTCTCAGAGGGTAACCTTCGTCGTTCAGGGCTACTCTTTTTGGGCCAAGACCACCAAGATGTAGCCAGACTGTTGATGAGCCTGGTCCACCGTTAAAGCAGAACATAATTGGGCGGTTAGAAACGTCTTTGACGTCATCACGGATGTAAGCCACAAAAAACATAGAGGCGCCTGGTTTCTCATCAGTCTTCAGAATATTTATTTCGCCAGCTGTAGCAGTATAGGGTATGGCCCGGCCGTCAAGTACTATTTGATGATGGGTTATGGAAAAAGGCCTGGGTTGAGGCAGTGCAGATGCCGTCGTATTCTCCTTGACAGCAGGCTTGACTGTTTGATGACCGTCCTGAGAGAGGAGAGGATTTAGCATGAGGGCCAGGCTCAGAAAAATTAATAATCCGTAAGAATAGAGCCTGAGTTTCATAGTATCCTCCTTGATTAAATTAATAAATAGAATAGCCATTGATGGGTAAGTATTAATCCAGTTGCGGTATGCTGGTGCTGTCCAAGGTTGGTATCAGTAATTTGATTTCCGATGAGCCCTTCTATCTCTTCTGACATATCCTTACCCGGACTTTTTCTTTTTTACCAGAAAAAAACGGGGGACACAATACTTATTTCCCAATTTCTTTGGTTTCTTACCCCACCCCTTTATATAATCAAAAATCGCGGCCTGGAAATTTAATCAGCTGCTAATCATTATTTTTGTCATCTGATCAGTTTGTAAGGATAATCTGGCAATCTGTTAGCTGTTTCCTTAGCCAGGAATTCAGAATCTGCTGATAATCGTGAAAGCTACAGTTTTGCTTATAAAAACGTAAGAAGGACTGAATAATTGTGCTGCTTTCAGTTGAATGACTGCTTTAATTGATTTAATTAAAAATAATTACTTCCCGAAAAAAACCCATCAGGTTTATAGTTTGTGCTAGATATTTTTAAGAGAGTTACTGATTGGATAGATTTTTATTCAGGGCTTATGGCTAGGGATGTTTATGAATAGATGAAGTAAAAAATAGCAAGGGGGTATTAATTAAACTGAAAAAAGCGGAATGAGTATAGTGTCCCCCGTTTTAATAGCTGATGTGCATGGAGAAGCCGCTGCCACCGCTGCCAAACCTCGGGTTGACCACGTTGCTGTAGATGGAACCGAAAGAATAGCTGATGCCCACTGAAAAATAATAATCGTAAGATGTAGCTAACTGTTTTCTCATAAGCAGAACATCTTCCCAGGAGGCGCCTGCCTTGGCTATGGAAATCAAGTCGTGGATTCGCGAATATCCACCATACAGGTTAATAGAAAAACCTTGAAACAGCCGGATGGAAAGGTCGTTGTTGAATTCAAGCCGGTATTTACTGAAATCGTGGAAATAATGGGAGCCTTCAATCGAGGTGCTGATTGTTCCCCATTTTTGCTTCAGTTCAAGCGTCAAGGAAAGGTTCTCACGCACAAGGAATTCTTTGGTTTTGTCAAAAATAGTTTCTTCTCGATAATAAACGGGACCTACGTCTAAGCTGTAAGTTATTCGCAGTTGGCGCCTGGTTGATTGAGAATAGGGGAAAAGGTTGTATTCTATAGCTGGAGAAATAGAAGCGGCCAGCTTTATGTTCTGGTAGGTGGAGCTGGACACGTTGGCAAAGGAACCAACCGACCAGTGCTCACCCAGGCTCTTTGCTACCAGGGCCCGAAAACTTCCACCATACGAGGAACTAGTGAAGTTCATGTCTTCATAATTGTAGGAATTCCGATTATAACTTCCGCTCAAGGAAAGTCTTATCTTCCATTCCGGAGTAACCCGGTTGGCCGAAAAGTTTCCGTAAAGACTGTCATAGGAAAAGCTTTTCTCTCCGTTAAGGAAGCTGTTGGTACTCAGACTGAACACCCAGAAATTCCAGGGGTCAACTACAGCGGTAGGTTTTACCTCTTCTTCCAGCCTGATTTTAAGTTTGCTGGCTTCTGGTGTCCGGCCAGCATAAGGGACAAGGCCAAGCTTTATCGTCCGGACCAGTTTTTTATGCAGAAGTTCGGGCTCGGCATTTAAAGGCAGGGAAAATTCGACTGCATAATCTTTGCCGGCCAGTTCTTTCTGTCCGGTAAATTTTAACTTAACTACTTCCTGTCCGTCACTTGATTTTCTGGTGATTTCCAAAAATATGTTGGCTTGCTCCCTGTCTTTGACAAATGTAACAAAAGGTATGGCCTGAGCAAAAGCCTCGGCTGAACCGAAGTCAGGCTCCATATAAATCAGCAATTTCTCCACCAGAAATTTATCCTGGTTTTCTTGGGCTATTAACGCCTGGCTGAAAATCAGGCTCAGGATAACCAGGGTGAAGCTCAAACAAATCAATAACGACTGGCTCTGGCTAGTCTGGCCGACTTTATAAAAGGCCTTTTGCCCGGCAATATGTTTATGGCTGTAGATATCCTTCATTTTTTCTCTCTCCTGAAAATAGCCTGGAATTCTGTTTCTGATAAGTTATGGCGATTAACATCTTTGTTGCTTTATTACCCATAGAATTAATCTCCAATCATGATTTCGATGCCGCCGCTGCTCAAAGAGCCAAAACGTGGGTTGACCACGTTGGTAAAAATTGACCCGAAACTATAGCTGAATCCAACTGCAAAGAAATAGTTATAACTGGTGGCCAACATTTTTCTCTGGAGCAAGACTTCTTCCCAGGTAGCCCCACCCTTTGGTAAAGAAAGCTGGTCGTGCACCAGTGAAGCGCCGCCAAAAACATAAGCATTGAGTCCTTTAACCAGGTTGAGAGTGATGCTGCTAAAGGTGGAAAGGTTGTGCTTGCTGAAATCATGGAAATAGTGCGAACCTTCAACAGACATGCTTATGCTGCCCCATTTTTCTCTGAGTTCCAGGGTAATACCCAGCGATTCAGACAGAAGCAATTCCTGAGTTTTATCATAAAGAGTTTCTTCAAAATACTTGGCATATGAAGGACCGATCCGGTATAAAAAACGCAGCTGTTTTCGCGTTGATTCGGAATAAGGGAAAAGATCGTATTCTATAGCCGGGGCCAGGTTCAAGCGTAACTGGTAATTGCTGTAGGTAGAAGATGAAGCTGAATAAAAAAGCCAACTGACCAGTGCTGGCCAAGGCTTTTGACCAGTAAACCACTGCCGTTGTAGCTTCTGGTGCTGGATTCCAGGTTCTGGTCCTCATAAGTGTAGCGATCATGACTGTAAGAAGCACTAAGAGTAAGGTTGAACTTCAGGTCTGGGGTTACTTTATTAGCTGAAAACGAACCGCGGATGGATTCATGGGTATGAGATTGTTCTCCATTAAAGTGGCCCCCGGTGCTTATACTGAAAACCCAGGATTTCCATCTGTCCTTAACTGGAGAAGGTGCGGGCTCGGTTTCCCGGTAATCAACTCGGATTTTCTGGCTTATAGGTGTCTGGTTGACATAAGTCATCAGTCCTATCTTTAGAACTTCAGTTAAGCCAGACCTGATTTCCTCTTCGGTGTCGGTTTGGTGAGAGAAATATTTTAAGACATCATCCTGACCGGCAAAGCGGTTCTGGCCCAGGAAAGTCAAGGTGTATTCCCGTCCTCCGCTACCAGTACGCAGAGTGGTGATTAGCACGTGAACGTCAGCTTCTTTTCTTTCCCGCACATAATTAACGAAAGGAATTTCCGTTTTTATGTAATCCAGGTCGCAGGAGCCGCAATCTATGTAAACTTTAGGAGCAGTTTTCTTAAGCTGTGCAAGGTCCTGGCTGGGCGAAGTAGCTTTCTCTTGGGCTGAGAGTTCAAGACTCAAGCAAAAGGTGAGACCGATTAATAAAAAAATATAAAACCTTTCTGATTTTAGCAGCCTGAGGGATTTTGGTTGTCTTACTCGGGGCATCACTTTCTGACACTTTTTTTTCTTCATGCGCCACTCCTTTTTCGAATTTGAATCTATCAGTTAACTGGCTTTTTATGGAACTAATCTAATCATTTCATTACAATTGCTCGATTTTTGACGATTTTTGTTATTAATTATACG
>JACIYK010000184.1 GCA_014359965.1 Candidatus Aminicenantota bacterium | reverse complement strand
TTTTTCAAAAATTTATCTTTAAAACCAGGAAAGGAAAAGCTCTATGCCCGGGAAAGTTAAAAAAAGAAAAATATTTCTGAGAGTTAACTCCGCCAGAGGTTTAGTTTTGCTGGCCGCTTTTTTTGACTTGACCTTCCCCGCCCTGAAGGCTGAAGCTCAGGTAACCCTGGTAAAGAATAAAAAAAGCCCATACCATATCGTCCTGCCAGCCCAACCTTCTCCGGAAGAAAAGCGGGCGGCTGAATTCCTGAACCATCACCTCCAGAAAATCTCGGGCTTAACACTTCCGGTCATCTCCTCTGATAAACAGAGGGGCAAATATTTGATCGTTATTGGTAAATCGTCAGAGCTAAAGCAGCCTGATGATTTTCGGGTTTTAACCCGCAGTCATCGTCTGTACATTCTGGGTGGTCAGGGAAAGGGCTGCATCTACGGAGTGAGTGAAATTTTAGAACGTTACTTTGGCGTAAGATACTACAGCCCGGACTACGTGGTCATTCCCCGGGCCACTACCCTGAAGCTTCCAGCCCTGGACCTTAAAGGCCACTCGCCAAACACCTACCGAAACGTAAACGGCCAGTTTTCTCAGGACCCTGATTACCGGGATTTTCACCGCCTTCATACTGTTGATGATATGTTTGCTCGCGGGTATTTTGTCCACACCTTCCAGAAACTTATCCCCTGGCAGGAATATTTTAAGGACCACCCGGAGTATTTTGCCTGGCTTAACGGTAAGAGGGTTATTGACCAGCTCTGTCCTTCTAATCCCGAAGTACAGAAGTTAATCATCAAGAAGCTGGAACAGGAAATGAAAGCTCAGCCGGAAAAGAAAGTCTGGTCCGTCAGCCAGAATGATAATTTTTCTTACTGCCAGTGTGAAAACTGCCGCCGGATAATTGAAGAAGAAGGCAGCCCAGCCGGGCCGATTCTCAGATTAGTTAATGCCGTGGCTGCCCATTTTCCGGATAAAATAATCTCTACTTTAGCCTACCAGTTCAGCCGTCAAGCTCCTAAAATCACCCGACCTGAAGAAAACGTTCAGATAATGCTCTGCACCATTGAACTTAACCGGAGCAAACCTATCGCTGAAGACCCAACCAGCGCTTCTTTTGTCCGGGACCTCAAAGACTGGTCGCAGCTGACGAAGAACATCTTCCTCTGGGATTACACGGTAGATTTCGCTCACAGTATCAGTCCTTTCCCCAACCTGCATACCCTCAAGCCCAACATTCAGCTCTTCGTCACGCACGGCGTGCGCCAGCATTTCCAGCAAACCAACACAGGCACTGGCCATGAATTCTCGGAGCTCAAGTGCTATTTGCTGGCTAAATTGCTCTGGAACCCGGAAGAAGATGTAGACCGTCTAATCAAAGAATTCACTGACGGCTACTACGGACCGGCTGCCCCCTGGATAAGGCGTTACATTTATCATCTGCAATCTGAAATACTTAAAACCGGCGAGTGGCTGGATATCTACGGACCACCCAACAACCACCAGAATACTTTTCTTTCAGAAGAAAACATCCGTGCTTACAACGAATATTTTGACCGAGCCGAAGAGGCTGTAGCCGACCAGCCCGACTACCTGCTGCATGTGCGGACAGCCCGCATGGCTCTCCAGTATGCTGAAATAGAAATCGCCAAAGCTGATATGTTTGGCCGACGCGGCTTCTATGATGAAATAAACGGAGATTTTGTCCCCAGGAGGCACTTGCTCAGTTCCTTAGAAAAATTCTACCAGACAGCTATAGAGGCCAAGGCTGCTCCAGTTAACGAGTCCGGCCTGACCTGTGAAGAATATTATCGACTGACTAAACGTTTTCTGGAAACTCAGGTTAAAGGCAACATGGCTTTTAGGAAAAAAGTAAGCGCCAGCCCTCCGCCAGCCAGCAAGTACAGTGGTGGAAACCTGGCTTTGTTGACCAACGGCGTGCGCGGAGCCAATGATTTCAAGGTCCACTGGCTGGGCTGGGAAGGACAGAATTTTACCTTACTGCTGGACCTGGAAAAGCCGGTTGAAGCTTCAGTCGTTGAAATAAGCACCCTCTGGGATTCTAAAAGCTGGATACTTCATCCAGTTTCCATAAGCTGTTATGTTTCAAAAGACGGCACCAATTTTGAGCTTCTTGGCACCCAAAAGTATGAAGACGACCAGAGGAAGGCTGAAGTCAGCAAAATCTGGAGTTTTAGAGCCAGCGGACGGCAGTTCAGGTGGGTAAAATTTGAAGTTCAGGGAACGCTAAAGCTTTATTACTGGCATCCTTCTGCCGGCGGTAAATCCTGGGTTTTTGTTGATGAAATTGTGGTGCGCTAAAATTTTAGGCCTTTTTTGCTGAATCACTTGTCAGAAAATGATTTCCAAAGAGTCCTCTTTGGCCCTTTATTTTCCTTCTCCGCCTTTTCTTTTTATTGTTTTCTACTGAACCTTTGATTTGTTGCTCACGGAAAGTATGGCCGAAATAAAATAGACTAAGGAAAAAATCAGAAACCACAGCTTAAAAGTACCGGCCGCAAGCTGACCGCTGAAGTTCAACCAGGCTAGAAGCAGACAGACCATCAGGTTTAAAATTGAGAATATTCTTAACCATTTATTTTTCATCATGTTATCCTTTCCCTTTCATTTTATCTAATAAATTTATAAAACAGTGTTCTATTCCAGATAAAAATCTCTTGGCTGACTGACCGGAATATTTTCTGGCTTCATCAACGCTGGAACTATACTTTCTTTTTCCTTCAAAAAAACAGGTAATCATAGGCGTCTCTATAATCTTTTCTCAATTGCTTTTAACCAGGTTAAAGTCATCTCCTTCCCTTCCTTCTCATCTTAAACCGCAGCCTTTTCCGCTAAACTTTTTTTGGCGCCCAGGTTTAACACCAGATAAAAAGCCACTGCGAATAGATAACCGGGCAGCCAGCGGAAATACAGATGCACAGGCAGAAGAAAAGCAAAAAGCAGGCTACCGCCCCAGACCAGAAGAACTTTCCAGTTAAACACCTGCTTTCTGGTTTCAGCTAGGTAGCGTGGAAGACCGAGCCTGGGAAAAATCCAGTGCTCAGTAAAGACCACTGCGCCAATGGGCATCAAAACCAGTCCATAAATGGCCACGTAATCCAGAAGCTTCATAAAAAAGAGCGGAAAACAGGACAGGACCGAAGTAACCAGGCCAGCCACCAAGGTTATTTTCCAGCGCGGCCAGCCGGTAACAGTTTGAAGGGCTAGCCCCGCCCGGTAAATTGTGGGATTAGCCGTGGTCCAGCCAGCCAGCAGGACAGCCACCGCTCCAGCCAGCCCCAGAGCTTCAAAAGCCATCTTACCCGGGTGCATTTCCCGACCGATGGCCGCTACCATCACCCCTGAACAAAGCCAGGCCAGAAAATGTCCGGAATACATACCAAAGGCTGAATAAAACCCATAGGTCCACTTCTTTGCATAGCGAAAAAGAGCCATATCGGAAAGCCCAACGTGCATGGCCAGATTACAAAACCAGGCAAAAAAGACCACGTGCCAGAAACCGAATTGCTCCTGTCCGGCGGCTACCACGCCATTCCAAATTCTGGTAGTAGCTACCTCCCAGAAATTGCTGAAATCAGCCCTGACCCCTAGCTTGGGCAGGCTGACCAGAGCGCCAGCCACAAAAACCAGGAAAATCCAGGGTGAGGCCACTTCAGCAAAACGGCTGAGTTTTTCAAAACCGAGGATGGCCAGTAAAGTGAACAGTAACCCAATGGTTAGACAAATAAATACCCAGAGAGGACTGTTGGGCAAGATATCGTTGAGCTGCGGCACCCTCAGCCCAAAAGCCAGGCCTACAGCAGTGGCAGAAACAGAAATCATGGCGCCAGCCAGGATGCAATAAAGGAAGGCATTGGCGATGTTGTAAATAAAGGTCACACCCGGACCGGCAATTTTCCTCAGATACCAGTAAAGGGTCAACCGGGTATCGACCGCAATCGGGGCGCAGAGAAAAGTCCAGCTCAGCACCGCTAGCAGGTTGCCCAGCAACAACCCGAGTATGAGGTCTGATGCCCGCAACCCATGGAGCACAAAAAAGGCTCCGATGACAAACTCCGTAGCGGCCACATGCTCGCCAGCAAAAACACTGGCAAAAAGGACCCCCGGTTTAAGCTTATCAGCGGTAACCGGTTCACGGTCAAACTCGTAAAGTTTGTCCATACGAGAAGCAAGAGCCGTCAGGTCCAGAGCCATCTATATCTCCTTTCTTAAACTTTTTTCTAATTTTTTTATATTTATTTGAAAATTAAATCAAATAAAAAAATTTTTCTGGCCGTTATAAAGACTGTAGAAGGCCATTTTTTAAAATCCGGAAGTAAAAGAAGCTGCACCTCATTCTAGACCCGACCAAATCGGCAATCCTTACCGGGTGAAAACTTAATAAGATAGAGTTTAATTCTTAAATCCCCAGTCAGTATTCCTGGGAAATACGTCTTGGTGGACAAAGAATAAAGTCAGAAACATGGAATGAAATAAGAGGAAGAGAAGAAGATAAAGAGGCTGTTTTGGCTGACACTTCTTTTGCTGTTGACGGTGCGGGTAAACAAGAGAATATTGAATTTGTTAATCCTATCGGCAAAACAGTGGTTGAGTATAAGGTGGAAAAAAGAAAAATTGCCCTTAGCTCATAATCTGCACTGTGTCTTATCCAGCATATTTTCGCCGGTTCTGAGCTGAATTTTTGGCCGGGCCAAAATATTATTTGCTGCTTCTAAAAATTTTTTTACTTTTCTCTAAATAGTTATAAAATATGAAGGGTTTTAACCTGATTTTTATCTATTGGAGATGGCTGATGAATAAAACAAAAAATGAGGACAAACAAATTAAATC
>JACIYK010000183.1 GCA_014359965.1 Candidatus Aminicenantota bacterium | reverse complement strand
TTTTTTGTCGGGAAAACTTATGCTTGTTAGAAGAAATAAATTTGGGAAATCAGGACAGTCTTTGCCTAAAAATGTTTTGGCTCGGATTATTCAGCACAAATTTTTAATTTAGCTCTTTGTTTAATTATTTGCTTAGAATGTGTTAAACTGATTTTAACAGGATGAAAGATGATAAAATTTTCCCGTTTTTCTGTTCTTTTTCTTGGTCTTTGTAACTTGGTGTTGCTGCTGGCTAGCTGGGTAATGATGGTCTATGCCTACCAGCGGCTGCCGGATAGGATTCCCTTCTGGCTTAACCTGGCCGGTCAGCCCGTTTACAAATTTCAGAAAAGTTTAATGATCTTCCTCTATCCGTTAGCTCAGACCGTTTTTTGTCTGATTTTTTGGCTGGTGGGCCGCCTGGCGATTAATACAAAGGGGAAAACAACAGGTCTGAACAGTTCTGGGATTCGGGTTCCAGCACCGGTTTCTGAGAATTATAAGAGATATCTTAAAAAAGAAGTTTTGTTTCTGGTCCTGATTTTTTTAAACCTTATTTTCATCCACCTGGAAAGGAGCTTAATCTGGCTGGCTCATGGTCTGGCCGCTGGAGTTAATAAAGTTTATTTTTTCAGTTTAATTGTAATCTTATTGTTGATGATTCCGTATTACAGGTTGAGACTAAAAATAGCTGGAGGGCAGGGAAACTGGCAAGGAAAGTAAGTTAAGATGTCATAAAGTAAAAAAGACGGTGTTATTATTTATTCTGCCTGGCCTGAAGCAGAACCAGGGTTGTCTTTGGGGTTTTCGCTGGTGGTTTTTTTGTTTCCTTCTGTTTCAGGAAATTCTTCTATGACGTCTTCTGTGGAATTTTGTCCTTCTTCAGGTGCGAGAGGTTTGCTTTCTACTGTGGTTTGTTCTTTAAATGGCAGGTTCTCTATTCTGCTGGCTTCTTCGGTTTCAAGTGTTTCTGAAGTGGTCTCTTTCTTTTCCATCCGAACGGAGTAAATTTTGGTTACGTTGGGCTCTTCCATGGTGGTACCGTAAATGTAATCAGCCACTTCCATGGTTTTATAGTTGTGGGTGATGATGATGAACTGAGTCTGGTGCTTGATGGTTTTCATCAGGTTGAGGAAGCGGGTGAGGTTAACCTCATCCAGAGCGGCATCAACTTCGTCAAGTATACAGAACGGTGATGGTTTGTAGCGGAAAAGAGCGAAGAGGAAGGCTAAGCTGGTGAGTGATTTCTCCCCGCCCGAAAGCAGGGTCAGGTTCTGGACTCTTTTACCGGGCGGCTGGGCGATGATTTCCACACCGCTTTCCAGAGGATTATCCGGTTCCAATAGCTTTACTTCCGCGGTGCCGCCACGGAAAAGCAGAGCGAACAGTTCCTGGAAGTTCTTGTTGACTTCTTCCAGAGCTTTTAAGAACTGATTTTTACTTTCCTCATCAATTTTTTTGATAGCTTCCTGGGTGGAGTGAATAGATTCGCGCAGGTCCTGACGCTGTTTGATCAGAAAATCATATCTTTTCTTCTGTTCCAGGAATTCTTCTTCGGCCATCAGATTTACTGCCCGGTATTTTTGCAGTGTTTCCCTGATGTTTTCCAGTTCTTTTTCCAGTTCTTCATCAGAAAGTTCTCTGGCCGGAATAAAGGGCTTTACTCGCCTTCTTTCTCGCGGTTTTTCTTCAGCTTTTTCCTCTATTTCTTCTTGTTTTTCCTCAGTTTCTTCTTCTGCTTCTTCTCCTTCTTCTGACAGAGCCCGGGCAATTTCTTCGTTTTCGGCCGCCGGCGCTTCCGCCGGTTGTTCGGCTGCTTCCATTTCCTGTTTTAACTCCACCAGATTTTTCTTCAATTCCTGCCAGCAGGTTTCTTCCAGGTTGATACGGTCTCTTTCAGCTTCAGCTTTTCTAATTTCCAGCTTGACTCTTTGTTCTCTGGCTTCTTCTTCTTTCTTCCTCAGTTCCTGAAGCTTGCTTTCCAGCTCTTCCAGGTCTTTTTGCTTGCTCTGGACCTGAACTTCAAATTCTTTAAGCTTTTCTTCTTCTGCTGAAGTTTCCTCAGACAGCTTTCTTCTTTTCTGCTCTAATTCTTCAAGCAAATGGGTAAGGTTAACGGTCTCTTCCTCCCCGGTCATTAGGTCCATTTCCAGCTGCCCCATCTTGGTTTTGATACTCTGAACTCTCTTCTCCAGAGATTCGACTGAAGCCCTGGCACCGTTTATTCTTTCTTTAAGAAGATCCCGTTCGGACCTGGCCTGGTAGTATTCCTGCTCTTCTGCTTTTTCCCGGCCTTTAGCTTTTTCCAGGTTTTCTTCTTCCTGGCGCATTCTGTCTCTGATGTTTTCCAGGCGGGCTTCAATTTCACCGGTGATGGCTGAGGCTTTTTCTTTTCTGGCCAGAAGCTCCTGTCTTTCCTGTTCCTGAATTTTTTCTTCTTTTTCGATGATGTCTAACGAGACATTTAGTCTGGACAGGTTATCTTCGGTGTATTTTTTTTCTTTTTGTAAATCATACAGACGGCGTTCAATGGCAGATAACTCGTCTCTCAGTTTCTGAACTCGGTTGTCTAATTCAGACTGGAGGTGCTTTTTTTCTTCCCGTGCCTGGAGGAGGGGAGAGGTCTGTAGCTGCTTTTTCTCTATTTCTTGCTTTAGTCTTTTCTTTTCTTGGGCCAGGGCAAAGAGCCCCTCTTTTTTCTGTCCTGTCTTGAGCAGGCCGGAAGAATACAGAACTTCACCGGCTGGGGTAAGATAATTAAACGCGGGAAAGCGCTGCCAGAGCTGTACCGCCTTTAACAGGTCGGAGACGATGACCGCGTCTTCCAGGGCTTTTAAGTATTTTTCCAGGTTGTCCTTTACCTTAATCTTGTTTTTTAAAAGCCCGAGTACGCCTTCTTCTTTAATGAGCTCCTCTGGCACGTCTGGAGAATTAGTTTCAGACAGAAGAAGGAGATGGCCCCTGATTTCAGCTGGGCGCTGCCGCAGAAAGTTTTCGGCCAGGATGGCCTGGGCTTTGCCTTCTTCTTTCCAGAAGAGGTCAAAAAGTGGGGCTTCCTCCGCCGGCACTTCCACCAGGTCAGAAAACCAGCCCAGAGCCTCCGGCAGAAGGTCGGTGCTGGAAGAATCCCTTTCAGCTTCCGTAATTTTTTCCAGTGCCTGGAGCTGGTAGGTGATTTCGTCGATTTCCCGGTTGAGAAGCCCAAGGTTTTTATCCAGCTCCTTGATTTCAGCGGAAATGGCTGAGAGTAAGGAAGTTTGTTCGTTAATCTGTTGTTCTAAATGATTCCTGATTTGCTGGTGTTCTTCAATTTGCTGGTTTATGGTCTCCAGCCTGAAAAGCAGCTCTTCTTTCTGAGCTTCTGCCCGGGTTTTTTCCTGCTTTAGTTTTTCAGCTTGTTTGAAAAACAACTCTAGCTCTTTTTCTAAGCGGAAATAATTGTTGCGGGCCTCCGTATTTTCCTGAATGGTTTGCAGCTGTTCCTTTCTAACTTCAGCCAGCCGGGCTTCAGCTTCGCTAACCTGCTTCCTGGCTTCTTCTAATTGCGTTCTTTTCCTTTCTGCTTCCTGGACTTTAAGGACCAGGTTTTGTTCCAGCTCCTGGAGCTGCCTTAAAATCTGATCTCTTTCCGCTTCTATAGTTTTAATTTCCTCTTCCAGGTCTTTCCGGTCAGCTTCCGCCCTTTTCCGGCTTAACTCCAGGTATTCTAAATTTTTGCTTTCTCTTTCAATTTCGCTTTCCAGGCGGGAAAGTTGAGATTTAAGAGCGAAGACTTTCTCTTGTTTTTCCTTAAGAGTTTTTTCCAGGTCCCAAAGCTCTTTACGCTGGCCAGCTAGGATTTTTTCTTCTTCTTTGACCTGAGCACTCAGAAGTTGTTCCTGGTTCCAGGCTTGGTCCAGCTGAGCTTGAGCTTCAGCTATCTGCAGGTCGAGGTGTTTCATCCGGCGGTAAAAATGATGAGAGGTAAGTTCTCTCAATCTTTCTCTCAGCCGGCGATAGCGGGCGGCGGCCAGAGCCTGGCGGTAAAGAGAATTTTTAGCCTTTTCTACTTCGATGATTATATCTTCCAGACGTATGAGGTTCTGTTCGCTTGATTCCAGCTTGGATTGAGCCTGGCGTTTTTTATCTTTGTAATAAGCTGTACCAGCGGCTTCTTCAATGAGAGCCCTTTTTTCCTGCGGTTTGGACGTGACAAAGGAACCAATGGCCCCTTGCTCTATAACGAAATATTCTTTCTCACCGATGGAATGTTTCCAAAGTTCATCCTGTATATCTTTCAATCTGACCGCTTTGCCGTTGAGCCGGTATTCGCTCTCACCGGAACGGAAGACGCGGTGGGAAATAACCAGTTCTTCCTCGTTACCCAGGGTAATGACCACCTCAGCCATGCTCAGGGGAGACCTTTTGGTATTGCCGTTGAAAATGACATCTTCCGTGCGGTCGACACGCACAGATTTCAGCCGCATGCCCCCCAGTCCCCAGAGAATGGCATCAACAATGTTGCTCTTGCCAGTTCCATTGGGACCGACAATGGCCGTAATTCCAGGATGGAAAAGAACTTTGGTTCTGTCGGCGAAAGATTTAAATCCTTGTACTTCTAATTTTTTTATAAACATAATAACCAATGCCTCTGTACTTAATATTCACCGGTTTATCATGAGGAAGCCAGGATAAGTTGCCTCCCACCGGCCAGGAATGTTCAGATGGGTATTTTAATTGATTAATCAAGGTTTGAAAAGAGACGGGTCTAATTTTTTCAGGGTAAAGCGAAAATTAAGGTCACGATGTTAAGCTTCAAGTCAGGGGTAGGCTGTGAAAATTTGTCTCTGTATGCTATAATTTTTAAAAAATTTTGGGTTGTAAAGCTGAGCCAGCGT
>JACIYK010000182.1 GCA_014359965.1 Candidatus Aminicenantota bacterium | reverse complement strand
GTTGTCTTGATAAGGATTATGAGAAGCAGAAATAACCACTCCAGCGGAAAAGCCATGTGCTCTAACCAGGTAAGAAATTCCCGGCGTGGGGATAACACCAGCAGAAACAGCCTCCCCGCCGGAAGAAATAAAACCACCCACAAGAACTTCTTCTAGCCATTTTCCCGACTCGCGCGTGTCTCGACCTGTCAATAAGATAGGTGTAATGTTTTTTTCACGGAAGAGTTCTGCCAGAGCCTGACCGAGGACAAAAACCGATTTTTCATCCAGGGGAAATTTACCTGCCTGGCCTCGCAATCCATCAGTGCCGAAAAGTATAGGCATAACTAGAAGACTCCTTCTTAGATAAATTTATTTAAATTTCCCAGGAAGAGTTAAAATTTTCAAAAATTGTTCCAGAATCCATCATAATCGTTTGTTTTAGCTTCCTTTTTTCTATCTTTGCGGGTGGTTGATCCGTTTTCTTTCTTTTCCACGGCAATGACTACTTTAGCTCTTGGGTAGGGAGTAAGCAATCTTAATTCCGGCCTGGGTAAAATTAGGTCTACTTCAATAGTCTGAGATTCAGTCAGGCTGCTGGCGTCTATTGGACTAGTAATAACTTTATCGCGAGGTTTAATTTTGCTTTCCGGACCGCTAACCATAACTTTTGCCGGAGTAACCTCAACTTTAACAATGTGATAACCTTCTGCCGGTCGGCCGATGAGTGAGGGCACTACCTCCATTTCTACTCTTTTGGTTTTTTCCAACTTTAGGTGAACATAAGGTGGAGAGATGTCGATGATTTCTACTTCAGGTGGTGTTTTAATCATTCTGGCTTCCAGCGGATATTCCTGTTGATAGACAGAAGCTTTGCTTAGATCAAGTTCGGCCAGGAAATCATCTGGGCTTAACTGATTTATGATTCTTTTTCTGGCTCGGATTTTTATACTGACTTTTGTCTCTGGCTTTTCCACTATTTCCACGTCCGGTGGAATGTTTACTAGTTCCAGGTTAACGTTCAAATTTTTTTCAGCAAAAGTTTTTTCCTCTGGGATGAGCAAAATCCAGAGAACAAGAGCCAGAAACAGCGCCAACAATTTTAATTCCCAGTTTCTCAGAAGAAGGTCTTTAATCATGGGTTTATTTTATCCTCAGATACCTGGTAAGTTTTTCCTGCAGGACTTCACGTCTTGGTATCTTTTCTATTTGCCCACTAGCCGCCAGAGAAACCTCTCCTGTCTGTTCGGAAACTACAATCACAACAGCATCTGTTTCCTGGGAAAGGCCCAGGGCGGCCAGGTGTCTGGTTCTGGTGGAAAAATTCTCTCCCAGTGTGTGGGTTTGGGGTAGGGGTAAGAGACAGCCAGCAGCCAGAATCTTATTTCCTCTGATAATTACTGCTCCATCATGAAGAGGTGATTTTGGGAAAAAGAGGCTGACCAGCAAATCTTTGGAGAGCAAAGCCTCTACCGGTTTTCCCCGTTCCACATATGGCGAAAGGTCTATGTTTCTCTCTATAGCAATAAGAGCCCCTATTTTTTTGTGAGACATGTAATCTACGGCCAGAAACAGGTCTTCCAGTTTTTCCTTTAAGGAATACATTTTGAACGGCCGGCGGAAAGTTCTGGAACCGATTCCAGCAAAAAATCTTCGTAGCTCACTCTGAAACAAGACGATGACGGCAATAATCAAGTAGTTTATAAAGGATTTGATGATGCGGTTGGAAACGTAAAGATGAGCCCAACCAGTTATTAAATAAAATAACAGAACCAGGATGATGCCCAGAGTCAGCTGGTAGGCTTTGGTATCTTTTATCAGCAGGATGATGGAGTAAAGAATAAAAGCTACCAGGATAATATCCAGGACATCTGATAATTGCATGTGCGCTAATACCATAACCAAGTTTTCCAGCATGTTATTTGGCTACCTCTTTCAGGTTTGTTAAGTATTCTAAAACCAGAAAAGCTCTTTTTATTTCCTGGACGTCATGCACCCTGAGGATAGAAGCACCTTTCAGGTAACCAATTAGGCAGGAAACAATGGTGCCGGATAACCTTCCGGCTGGAGGTTCCTGAAGAATGAGGCCAATGAAAGACTTGCGGGAGGGACCCAACAGTATTGGTTTATCAAGGTCTAAAAAATAATCAAGGTGCTTGATGAGTTCAAGGTTATGTTCCAGAGTTTTGCCAAAACCAATGCCTGGGTCTATGATTATCCTCGTCTCTTTTATTCCAGCTTTTCTGGCTACCCTGATTCTTTCCAGAAGAAAGTGTTTTATCTCAAAAAGAAGGTTATTATAAGCCGGAGATAACTGCATGGTCTCCGGTGTGCCTAGCATGTGCATCAGAATGACAGGGACTTTGTATTCAGCTACTACCGCAGCCATTTCTGGGTCATGGCCTAGGGCGCTGATGTCGTTAATCAGGTCAGCCCCTTCTTCCAGGGCTAACCTGGCCACCCGGCTTTTTCTGGTATCTACGGAGATTAGAGCTTTAGTCTGTGGGCGCAGTTTTTTAATCACTGGCAGAACACGTTTTATTTCCTCTTCTTCAGAAACTCCAGTGGAACCAGGCCTGGTGCTTTCTCCTCCGATATCAATTATGCGAGCACCTTCTTCCACCAGTCTCAGAGCCTGGTCTACAGCCCTTTCAGGCTCCAAGAACATACCACCATCAGAAAATGAATCGGGTGTGACATTGACGATGCCCATCAGCCAGGGGTTGGGGCCAATTTTTATGGTTTTGCCCCGGATATCAAGGTGGTAGGTTTTTTTTAAAGGAAGCTTCCTTCCCAAACTTTTTTCCTTCCCCATCATTAAAACCTTCTTTAAACCATCAAGTAGTTAAAAGGCTAAAATCTGGGTATCTACTCGGATTGTTTAACTTCTGAAAACTCATCCGGGCCGATGTTCACACCAGTTTCTTGTTTCTCCAGCTTTTGCCCGTTAATCAAAGCATTTATTTCTTCAGAAGAAAGTATTTCTTTTTCTAGCAGAGCTTCAGCAATCTTAACCAGTTTCTCTTGGTTGTTTTCGATGAGTTTCCTGGCCTGGTTATAGCAGCGTTCAATTATCTTTTTTACTTCAGCGTCAATCAGCTGAGCTGTATGTTCGCTGAAATTTTTGTGTGCCGCCAGCTCTCGGCCCAGGAAAATGAGATCATCTCGTTCACCAAAAGACAGGGGACCAAGGTCAGACATGCCCCACTGGCAGACCATTTTGCGAGCTATCTCGGTGGCCTTTTCCAGGTCGTTGGCCGCGCCGGTGGTTATTTTGCCCAGGATTAATTCTTCAGTGATGCGTCCAGCCAGGAGCACGGCTAACTGGGCTTCAAGATAATCTTTGGTGTAGGTATAACGGTCAGATAGGGGAAGCTGCTGGGTAACTCCCAGCGCCAGACCGCGTGGGATGATGGTTACTTTGTGAATAGGGTCAGCTTCAGGCAGCAGGGCAGCTACCAGGGCATGTCCAGCTTCGTGGAAAGCAGTTGTCTTTTTATCCTCCTCGCTGATAATCATACTTTTTCTTTCTACGCCCATTAAAATTTTATCTTTGGCTTCTTCCAGATCGCGCATAGTCACTGAGTCCTGACCCTTACGGGCGGCTAGCAGGGCAGCTTCATTGATAAGGTTAGCCAGGTCAGCACCCGAAAATCCCGGAGTTGAACGAGCAATGACCTTAAGGTCCACATCGGGGGCCAGAGGAACTTTTCTGGTATGAACTTTAAGAATCTCTTCCCGGCCCTTAACGTCCGGCATAGGTACTATAATCCGGCGGTCAAAGCGTCCTGGACGCAGGAGAGCGGTGTCGAGGATATCTGGACGGTTGGTAGCGGCAATAACAATAATGCCTTCGTTGGAGTCAAAACCATCCATTTCTACCAGAAGCTGGTTCAGGGTCTGTTCTCGTTCGTCATGTCCACCCCCCAGACCCGCGCCTCTCTGGCGACCTACGGCATCGATTTCATCTATAAAAATCAAACAGGGTGCATGCTTCTTGGCTTGGTCGAACAGGTCCCGTACTCTGGAAGCACCAACACCAACAAACATTTCCACAAAATCTGAACCGCTGATAGAGAAAAATGGTACGTTGGCTTCACCGGCCACGGCTCTGGCCAGCAGGGTTTTACCTGTTCCCGGCGCTCCGACCAGAAGTACTCCTTTGGGTATCCGGCCTCCGAGCCTCTGAAATTTTCGCGGGTCTTTGAGAAACTCAATGATTTCCTGGAGTTCTATTTTGGCTTCATCCACGCCGGCTACATCTTTGAAGGTAATTCTTTTTTGCATGGGAGAGAAGAGCTTGGCCCGGCTCTTACCAAAAGACATAGCTTTGTTGCCACCGGCCTGCATCTGACGCATGAACATAAACCAGAAAAAGATCAGAAGCAGGATAGGGAACCAGTTCAAAAAAATGGCCAGCCAGCTATTTTTTGAGGTCGTATCCTTAACCAAAATGTTAACCTGGTTTTCTCTGAGGACTTTGATGAGGTCAGCATATTGAGGGGGCAGGGTGGTTTTGAATGGAGAGCCATCTTTCAGTTTACCCTGGGCCAGATTATCCTGAATGGTCACTTCCTGGACGTTTTTTTGTTCCACCTGGTCCAGAAACTCAGAAAAAGTAAATTCTTTGGGCTTTGGTCCCGTGGGAAATAGGCTCCAGAGAATGACCAGAATGACCAGAGCAGCTATCCAGAAAAGGATGTTTTTGGCTGATTTATTTTTTCTTACCATGTTATTTCTCATTATTTTAGATTAATTTTAACATTTTTCAGCTTGATAAAAAAGTATTTTCAGGCAAAAAGTCCCTCACCCTAAGATAATAACTGATTGATTCAGAACAGCTCAGACTGGATTATAGGTAGTACTTAAGGCCCAAAAAATATCTTTTTTCCAGACCCCGGTCTTCAACTTC
>JACIYK010000181.1 GCA_014359965.1 Candidatus Aminicenantota bacterium | reverse complement strand
TCTAGCAGGTGGAAAAGCTGAGAGCGCTTCCACCCCAGAGAATCAAGGGCGCCGGCTTTAATCAGACTTTCCAGGGCTTTGCGGTTTAAAACTCGCGAGTCATAGTCTTCAAAAAGGTCAAAGAGCGTTTGAAACTTTCCTTTTTTCTGCCGCCAGGCTAAGAGCTCGTGGATGGTGTTTTCGCCCACGTTCTTGATGGCCGAAAGCCCCATCCGGATGTTGTTGCCTTCCACAGAGAAGTTGTAATGGCTGTAGTTTATGTCAGGCGGCAGCACTTTAATACCCAATTCGCGGCACTCATTAAGGTATTTGACCATCTGGGAAGTATCGCCTTTTTCAGCTTCAGAAGTCATCAGGGCGGCCAGAAAATGGGCTGGATAATGGGCCTTAAGATAGGCAGTCTGGTAGGCCAGATAGGCATAAGCTGCGCTGTGAGATTTATTAAAGCCGTATTCAGCAAACTGGACAATCTGGTCAAATATCTTTTCCGCTTTCGCCTGCTGAATACCGTTTTTCCTGGCGCCCTGTAGGAATTTTTCCTTCTGGGCGTTCATCATTTCTTTAATTTTTTTGCCCATGGCTTTGCGCAGTAGGTCGGCCTCAGCCATGGTGAACCCGGCCAGAACTGTAGCAATCCTCATAACCTGTTCCTGGTAGACAATAATGCCCCTGGTTTCTCTTAGAATAGGCTCCAGCTGTGGTAACTCGTAACTAATTCGCTCCGGATGATTTTTGCGCTGGATAAATTCTTCCATCATGCCGCTCTTGATTGGTCCCGGCCGGTAAAGAGCATTGAGAGCAATGAGGTCGCGAAATTGTTCTGGTTTGAAACGCCGTAAGAGTTCTTTCATGCCGTGACTTTCAAACTGGAACACGCCGTTGGTGTTGCCCTGCTGGAAAACTTCATAGGTTTTTTGGTCATCAAGAGGAATGCTGTTCAGGTCTACTTTTTCTCCCGTATCTTTTTCTATAAATTCCAGAGTATCGGTGATGATGGTCAGGTTTCTGAGACCGAGTATGTCCATTTTCAATAGGCCAATCGCCTCAATATCGGTCATCGGGAACTGGGTAGTGATTTCACCCCTGGATGATTGATAAAGGGGTAGAAATTCCACTAGGGGTTTGGGCGCTATGACTATACCAGCAGCGTGAATGGATGGGTGCCGCACCTGGCCTTCTATTTTTTTAGCTACATCCAGCAGTCGGGCGATCCTTTCGTTTTTTTGGTAAAGCTCTTTAAGCTCCGGTACGCTTTTCAGAGCTCCTCCAATGCTGGTGTCCGGTCCCTGAGTGGGAATCATCTTAGCCACTCTGTCAACCTCGCTCAGCGGAACATCCATTACCCGTCCCACATCCCTGATGGCCTGGCGAGCAGCCATAGTACCAAAAGTGATAATCTGGCAGACATTTTCTTGTCCGTATTTCTGGGTGACATAATCAATGACTTCCTGGCGCCGACGTCCGCAAAAATCGATATCAATGTCAGGCAGGCTGACTCTTTCCGGGTTGAGAAAACGTTCAAAGAGAAGATCGTATTCAATCGGATCAATCTGAGTAATACCCAGACAGAAGGCGATTAAGCTGCCGGCGGCTGAGCCACGACCCGGCCCGACCGGAATTCCCCTTTCCCGGGAAGCTTTAATCAGGTCCCAGACGATGAGGAAATATCCCTCAAAGCCCATTTGTTCAATCAGTTTTATTTCTCGCTCCAGGCGCTGGTAGTATTCTTCCAGAGTGTGTGGGTTGAGTCCTTTTTCAATCTTTTCTTTTATCTGCGGCAGTCTTTTTTCAAAACCCTGTCTGACTACGTCTTCAAAATAATCTCGGAGGTTTTTGTTGTCGGGGGGCTTGAAATGGGGCAGAAAATGACCACTCATAGGAAATTCAAAGTTGCAGCGAGCGGCGATATGCCTGGTGTTTTCGATGGCTTCAGGATAAGCGGCAAAAAGCTCTTTCATCTCGGCGGAGGATTTTAAGAAAAATTGGTCGCTGGAAAAACGCAGGCGGTCGGCGTCAGTGAGTTTTTTCCCGGTCTGGATACAGATCAGCACGTCCTGAATCTGAGCATCCTCCTGCCTGAGGAAATGAACATCGTTGGTGGCCACTAACGGAAGCCCGAGCTTTTTAGACAGGGCAACAATCCCGGGAATAATCTTTTTCTGTTCCGGGAGACCATGGTCTTGAAGTTCTAGGTAGAAATTTTCTTCGCCGAAAATTTCCCGGTATTCCCGGGCTGCTTCTTCTGCTTTTTCTTCCATATCCTTGACCAGGTAATCGTTGACTTCACCCTTAAGACAGCTGGAGAGGGCTATCAGTCCAGCGGAGTGCTGGCGCAGAAGTTCCTTATCAATCCTCGGCCGGTAGTAAAATCCTTCTAAATAGGCAGCGGTCAGGAGCTGGCATAAGTTGCGATAACCTTTTTCGTCCTTAACCAGCAGGACCAGATGGTAGTTGTTGGCTTCTTCTCCGTTCCCCGGTCTTTTGTCAAAACGGGATTTGGGTGCCAGGTAAACTTCACAGCCAATGATGGGCTTTATACCTTGTTTTTTGGCCGCCTTAAAAAACTCCACGGCGCCGAAAATATTGCCGTGGTCAGTTATGGCCACGGCCGGCATGTTAAATTTGTTGACTGCTTCCAGCAGAGTGGGAATTCTCAAACAGCCATCAAGTATGGAATATTCAGTGTGAACATGAAGATGAATGAAAGATTTATCCATATGAACACCCCACAGTCTCAAAAAGAAAGATTATTCCCATTCGATAGTTCCTGGTGGTTTAGATGTTATATCGTAAACCACCCGGTTAACGCCGTCAACTTCATTGACAATTCTGGTGGAAATTCGGTTGAGAAGGCGAGAGGAAGCTGGATACCAGTCGGCGGTCATGCCGTCTGTGCTCTGCACCAGGCGGATGGCTACTACCCGCTGGTAGGTTCTCTGGTCGCCCATGACGCCAACTGAACGGACAGGCAAAAGCACGGCAAAAGCCTGCCAGAGCTTATGGTAAATCCTGGCTTTCCTGACTTCCTCGAGGAGTATAGAATCGGCTTCTCTGACCAGGCGCAGGTTTTCCTGGTTGACCTCACCGATGATTCTCACCGCCAGACCAGGTCCAGGGAAGGGGTGCTGCTGGATAAACTCGCGGCTGACACCGAGCTCAAGAGCCAGGGCCCGGACTTCATCCTTGAAGAGCTCGCGCAGGGGCTCTACCAGCTGGAAATTGAGTTTTTCCGGCAGCCCGCCCACGTTGTGGTGTGATTTAATGGTGTGGGAAGGTCCTTTGACGGAAGTGCTTTCTATGACATCAGGATAGATGGTGCCCTGAGCTAAGAATTTAATTTGGCCGAGCTTTCTGGCTTCTTCTTCAAAAATCTCGATAAAGACCTGCCCGATGATTTTTCGCTTCTTTTCTGGCGAAATAACACCTTTAAGCTTCTTTAAGAACCGGTCTTCTGCTTCCACGGCGATAACTTGAAGGGAAAACTGCCGGCGGAATTCTTCCAGCAGTCTTTCGTACTCACCCTTGCGCAGTAGACCGTTGTTAACAAAGATGCAGTAAAGATTTTGACCGATAGCTTTCTGGATGAGGAGCGAAGTCACCAGCGAGTCTATGCCGCCGCTCAGACCGCAGATAACTTTTCCCTTTCCTACCTGTTGGCGGATTTCTCTAACTTTATCCTCAATGAAGGAACCCATGTTCCAGTCAGCCCGGAGTCCGGCCAGACGGAAAAGGAAATTGCCCAGGATTTTTTTACCTTCTTGGGTATGGGCTACTTCTGGATGGAACTGCACGCCGTAGATTTTTCTGGCCTGGTTTTCAATGACAGCGGCCCTGGAATTGGTCGTGCGAGCAGTAATGATAAAACCTTCAGGGATGGTTTCCAGCCGGTCACCGTGGCTCATCCAGACCTGGGTTTTATTTTTAAGGCCATGAAGCAGGCCACTTCGGTCAAGGATATGAAGCGCAGCAAAACCATATTCTCGAGCCGGAGCCTTCTGTACTTCTCCGCCGAGATGGTAGGCAATCAACTGCAGCCCGTAGCAGATGCCAAGAATGGGAATTCCCAGGCTAAAAATCCTGGGGTCAGGATGCGGGGAATCTGGTTCATAGACACTCTGTGGCCCGCCGGAGAAAATGATGGCGCCAGGAGCTAAAGCCTTTATCTTTTTTAGCGGAGTATTAAACGGGTGTATCTCGGAATAAACTCCCAGCTCGCGAACTTTTCGGGCTATTAGCTGAGTATACTGCGACCCGAAGTCAAGAATCAGGGTTTTATTCATAAACAGATTTTAGCAGAGGGCCAGGTCTGTTTCAACGCCGGCAGGCGATAGTCTGCCCTTGACAAAGATGTTTTTTTATCCTAAAAAAAGGAGGTATTAAGATGGGGGGATCAATTAAATTAAAGGTTTTATTGATAGGGTTCTTCTCTTTTCTCTTTGCACTTTTGGCCAATAGAAATTCTGAGGGAGCAGCCTACGCTTTCGAGATTTGTACTTTGAGGACGTATTCAATTGAGTGCAGTGATGGGACTAACAATTTTTCTACAACTCAATATTATTGGGATTGTGTCACGTACTTTGGATATATATATGATGGCGGAGGCACAGGGAGCAGTGGTGAAGGAGACAGTAATGGTGGCGGAGATGAAGATGACCCCGGCGGTGATGTTGAGATTATATATCTTAATCTGGATAAAAATAATGATAAAGTATTAGATTGCTACCAAGATTTGATGAGAATCGCCAATAACTCGCTGGTCATAACCTCAGGCTTCCGAACAACAGAACGCCCTAATCATAACGGTATTGATATTGGTTCAACACCTGATAGAGATGCCTGTTATGGTCAAATTGTCTTTAGTGTCTGTGAAGGGGTTGTAAAAAGTATATATTTTTCTGATGAAGGCGGATGGACA
>JACIYK010000180.1 GCA_014359965.1 Candidatus Aminicenantota bacterium | reverse complement strand
GTTGTTTTAACCTAAAAATATGGAAAAAACAGTTCGCTTTAGCATTTCCCTTGAATTAGATTTATCCAAACAATTTGACCAGTGGATGAAGAAAAACGGTTACCAGAACCGCTCGGAGGCTATCCGTGATCTTATTCGTGACAAACTAGTGGAAGAAGAATGGAAGGATGACCAGAAAGAAGTGGTGGCCGTTTTAAGCCTGGTTTATGACCATGAAAGCCGCGAGTTGCCTGAAGTTCTGACGGCTGTCCAGCACGAACATTACCATCTGATTATCAGTTCCACCCACATCCATCTGGATAAGCATAACTGCCTGGAAGCCATCATCATGAAAGGCAAGGCCGGACAGATAAAGAAAGCAGCTAATAAACTTCTCAGCCTGCGCCGGGTTAAGCATGGTCGCCTGGTCATGTCCACCACAGGCAAGGATATTGCCTGAAAAACCTTCAATCAGCCGCAAAAGGTTCTTCAATCGACTGCGCTTCTAATCCACCTAGAATTCTGGCACCATCTTCTGTGACCACCATACAATCCTCTATACGTATACCATATCTGCCCTTCAGATAAATGCCTGGCTCGTTAGAAAAGGTCATTCCAGGTTGAATCTTTAATTTGTTTCCTTTGACCAGGTAGGGATATTCATGCCCCTCAAGCCCAATGCCGTGCCCCAGACGATGGCTGAAAAATTTATAGCCAGGGCCGTAGCCAGCTTCTTCAATAACTTTTCTGGCTGCCCGGTCTACATCTTCACAGGTGGCCCCTGGCCGGCAAGCTTTAAGCGCTGCTTTTTGCGCTTTTCTGACAATGTCCCAGATTCTTTTCTGTTCCTCAGTTGGGCGGCCGAAAACAAGCGTCCTAGTCACATCTGAACTGTAGCCTTCTACCTTACAACCACCGTCAACCAGAACCACATCCCCAGGGCTTAAATTTTTTCGCTGCCTCGAACCGTGTGGAAAGGAAGAAGCCGGGCCAAAAGAAGGACCGCCTGACCCACTAACTCCAAAGCGAGCATGTTCTTCCCTGATGAAATTGGCCAGTTCCTCTGCGGTCAGTCCTTCTCTAATTTTTTTAAAGGCTTCCCGGTAAGCTAATTTAGTTATTCGATTAGCCACTTCCAGGTACCTAATTTCTTTTTCTGTTTTAATGCCCCGGCAGCCTTCTGTCACCACACTGCCATCAAGTATTTCTAAGTAGCTGGCTTCTTTTTTCAACCCGTAAATTATAAAAGAGCGGGTAGAAGGCTCCATGGCCAGTCTTGTATTTTGCCCGTAATCCTTTATGGTTTGACCTATCAAAGCAAAAGGACTATCGTCTTCCTCCCATGTTCTGATTTCCTGGTCTTCAGAGATCATCTCTCTGGCCCGGTCAAGTTCAAAAGCTGAACAAATCCAGACCGGATGGCGCTCCGGAAAAAGCAAAAAACCAAAAGTTCTTTCACTTCGCCACCAGCTGACACCAGTAAAATATTGCATGCTTGGACCGGGCTCAACAAAAAGAGCGGATAATTTATTTTCTTTAAGCAAGCGAAAAGCTTTATTTAACCTTTCCGCATAATCTTCAGCTCCAAGAGGCTTGACTTCTTTAAGAAGCCAGGCCAGTTTCTCATCTTTGATTTTCTCCTGAACTGAAGCAGTAGAGTCTTTTAATTTAGCGAAGCCTGCCAGAGAAATTAAACCTGCCCCGCTTACTTTAAGAAAGTGACGTCTATCAATCATGTTATCTCCTGCGTTTGATTAATGTATTACATATCTCATTCCCGGCCCATCGGTCAAGACCAATTTGCTAAAATTCTCTTTTTGATTAAAATTATAGTTTTTAATAATCAGTACCCTGGAAAAAAATGGAAAAAGAAAAAAATAACCAATTAGCCAAAAGGGCTCTGCAATTCATCATTCTTATGGGTGTAGTCAGTCTATTCAGCGACATGACCTACGAAGGTGCCCGAAGCCTGACCGGTCCTTATCTTGGACTTCTTGGTGCTTCAGCTTTTGCGGTAGGTCTGATTTCTGGTTTGGGAGAATTCATAGGCTATGCATTAAGATTAATCACAGGTATAGTGGCTGACCGCACCAAAAATTATTGGCTATTAACTTTTCTAGGTTACGCCCTGAACCTGATGGCCGTACCACTTTTGGCCTTAACCGGCCGGTGGGAATTAGCCGCTGGACTCATCCTGGCTGAAAGAATAGGCAAAGCCATACGCAAGCCTGCCCGTGACACCATGGTTTCCTATGCCGCCCGACAGGTAGGGACAGGCTTCGGTTTTGCCCTGGAAGAACTACTGGACCAGGTCGGAGCCATGCTCGGTCCGCTGTTTTTATCATTGGTTATTTTGCTGAATAAAAACTTGGGCACTTTAGCCAGCTACCGTCGTGGCTTTGCTTTCCTGCTCTTACCGGCCCTTGCCGCCATGTTGGTCCTGACCACCAGTCGGCTGAAATTTCCGGTGCCCCAGGATTTTGAAACCAAAAAAGAATCAGCACCGAAAACCGGCTTCCCCAGACCATTCTGGTTCTATCTCGGGGGAGCAGCACTGCTGGCTGCCGGTTTCGCTGATTTTCCGCTGCTGGCTTTTCACTTTCAGAAAAGGTTGCTTTTCATCGGGGCCACCATTCCCCTTCTTTACACTCTGGCCATGGGTATAGATGCTATTTCTGCCCTGATTTTTGGAAAACTTTTTGACCGCATCGGGCTTAAAGCCCTGATGATTTCTACATTTCTTTCGGCCTTTTTTGCTCCCCTGGCTTTTCTATCCCAGCAAAAGTTATTGATACTGCTGGGAGTAGGACTCTGGGGAATTGGCATGGGAGCCTTGGAATCAATTCTCAAAGCAGTGGTGGCCAACATGATCCCGGGCGAACGGCGCGGTACAGCCTACGGCCTTTTCCATTCCATCTTCGGTCTGGCCTGGTTTTTGGGCAGTGCTCTGATGGGCTTCCTTTACGATAAATCCCTTCCGGCCCTAGCCGTCTTTTCTATTGTGGCCCAGCTGGCGGCAGCTGCGGTATTTCTTTACGTCTACAAGCTTATGGCCAGAGAAAAACGCTGATTAAGAATTAAAAACCACGAGCATACTTTGTCCAGAAGAGCTCATAAAGTTCGCGGTATTTTTCTAGGACCGCCCGAGCAAAATCGTTAGTATACATGGTCAGGTACTGGCTTACACTCAACGGCTCCTTTTCTGGATTTCTGCTGTTCATAATTTCCAGCACTTTCTTTTCCACCAGAGGAAGTTCAGCCATGGCTTTTTCCTCAAAATTCCTGACCACTTCTTCCATAATCTTCTGGTTATCACCCCAGCGCAGGACAGCCAGTCGGTTCGCCCGTCGGATAATCCAGGCAGCTGAATCTTCCCGGTAACGATGCTGGGCGCAGACAGCAAAGCTCGGCGGTAATCCTGTAACCCCGGCAAAAATCGGAATCCTGGCGCTAAGAGCCGGGTTGTCAAAAGCAAACCAGCACACTGCCCCAACCGCAGGTGGTAGCCAGCCCCTTAATTGAATAACTGTGGCATATGCACAGGCGTTTATGGCAATCGTTCTCTGTGGTTCTATGGTTCCAGGTTTTAGGGTGTTTATTAAATTAATGAAATCACGGGACATCCAGTTGCTAACTATGGGGCTGGGCACTAGTTTGTCAGAATTACGTTTTTTAACCAACAGGTTTTTGCTCATGTCAAACTGCGTGCCGGCATAAGTCTCACGGTAAAGCCTAAGCACATCTCTCACTGAGACTTTCTTATCAGGCTTTATGGAAAAAGGTAATTCTTCAGCTTCCATACTTAACTTGAGTGAGGGCGCTAACTGGCTGAAAACAAAAAATTCTCTTATGGCAAAGGGCCTCCGACCGCTGTAGGCTTTCCAGAACTTAAAGGGTTCGCCTTTTTTGGGGTCCCACCAGCCCATCTCCTCCGCCACCTTAAAGACATTATCCGATGCCATATAGTAATCCGGGTCTTTAAGGTTGATTTCGGAAATTCTCGGGATGTTGGCAGAGATGCCAACATGGTCATCTGGTATCCTGACAGCGGCCCACACGGCGCCTTTTTCCAGAGGTCCAGCTCCAAATATTTCAAAATGCCAGACTTCTTTGCTGTCAGCAATGGTCAGGCATTCCCCGTAATCTCCGTAGCCATACTCTTTGACCAGTTGACCGGCTAGCTTAATAGCTTCCCGGGCTGTTTTGCATCTTTCCAGCATTATTCTTTCTAGCTCTTCAATCATAAACATACCTTCTGGATTATAGAGCTCCTGGCGACCACCAATAGTTGTCTCTCCTATGGCCAAACCATGCTCGTTTAAAGCTGGATAAGCAGTATTCAAAAAAGCATAAGTTTCCGGAACGTCAGGTATTTCTCCCTTTAATATCAGTCCGCGCAGGTCCTGGGGGGTTTCGGTGTGCATCTTGCCTTCATACAGCTTGGTAGTAGCCTGTGGGCCGTTTTTTCTTCTGGGTACGATGTTTACCCACTGCCGATAGTTGCCGTCACAGGTATGACAGGTGATTACCGAACCATCAGTTGAAGCCAGGCGTCCGACCATGATGCTGGTGCAACCAGAGCCATCTTCCAGTGCCAGTTTGCTGGGCTTCTTCTGGATAGGGTCAGCCGGAAAAGCAACAGAAACTAAAATAACCGATAAGACAGCCAGAATTATTACACTTTTAACCACGGAAAAAGTTCTTTTAAAGTTCATAAACTCCTCCTTATCTAACAAGCTCAATTATCAGCACACTTAACTTATGTGTCAACCATTTTCTTCTGTCTGAACATGCTGAAATGGTCAGGTGAAAAGCTATCTGTTTAAAGTTATGGAATTTTTTACTTTTTCGAAAAAAATAGCTTTTGCGTTAAAATAATTTTAGAGTTATGGTCCCATGCGCATCAGCTTTAATCAGCCTGCTTTTCTGCCCTGGAGTGGCTTTTT
>JACIYK010000018.1 GCA_014359965.1 Candidatus Aminicenantota bacterium | reverse complement strand
AAAATTATACTTTTTTTTGTATTTTTTTTTAGATAACCACAATCAGTGGTGGCGGACAATCTCTTTCACTCTCATCAGCTGCACCTGGTAAGAACGTTCAATCTCTTCCAGGCGTGCGGAAATAGCTTTGATGGTTTCTTTCAGGTTGGGAATCAAAATGTACTCCAGCGCATTTACGCGTCTTCTTGTGACTTCAATTTCATTGGATAGAAGTTCCAGTTTTTTCCACAGGCTGGCAAACTCCAGAAACTTAGGCAGCGCTTGCTGAAAATGTTTCAAAGCCACATCCAGCTCACTTTCTGTGGTTAGAAGGTCATAACTGGCAGGCTCCACTTTTTCCAGTTCAAATTCAGGTACAGCCAGGTTCAGCAAGCGTCCTTTTTGAAGCTTGAAAGAAATCTCTCCCGGCGGGACAGCTTCTTCTATTTCTTCTAACGGTTGCGATATTCTGACTACAGCCAGAGCGCGGGTAATTATTTCCATTTCAGCTTGCACTTCTTCGTTCAGAGAAATCATCCTTTTAGCTGTTTCCAGAAATTGCCGCATTAACTCTTCTAACTTATCTTTGAGCAGTTTGTGTCCTCTCTCAGCCAGCGTTAAACGGCGCTTGAGGCGTAAAAGCTCCATCCGGTTCGGGTTCACTTTAATTTTCATCGTTCGCCTCTTCTTTTTTTATGCTTACTTCCTGGCTTAATAATATTTCTCCAGGTACTCAGGTCTCACTCTCTTTAGCTCTTTTTTCGGCAGCAAACGCAACAACTTCCAGCCCAGGTTAATAGTTTCTTCAATGGAGCGTGCTTCAAACTCGCCCTGTCGGACAAACTCAGTCTCAAATAGGTCAGCAAACTTAAGGTAGATGCGGTCAAGGTCAGAAAGAGCCGCCTCACCTAAGATCAAGGCCAGCTCTCTGGCTTCTTTGCCACGGGCATAGCAGGCAAACAACTGGTTCAGAACATCAGCATGGTCCTCCCGGGTTTTACCCGCACCGATGCCTTTATCCTTCAAGCGGGAAAGAGAAGGCAGCACGTCAACTGGCGGGTAGATGCCTTTGCGGTGAAGCTCACGGCTGAGGATTATCTGGCCTTCGGTAATATAACCAGTAAGGTCTGGAATCGGATGTGTCTTGTCATCTTCCGGCATGGTCAGAATCGGAATCATGGTAATGGAACCCTTCTTGCCTTTGATTCTTCCGGCTCTTTCATACATAGTGGCCAGGTCCGTATAAAGATAACCAGGATAACCGCGGCGACCGGGAATTTCTTTGCGTGCCGCAGAAATTTCCCGCAGGGCTTCCGCATAAAAGGTCATGTCCACCAGGATGACCAGCACATGCATGTCCAGGTCAAAAGCCAAGTACTCAGCGCAGGTCAGAGCCAGACGCGGGGTGGCAATTCTTTCAATGGCCGGTTCATTGGCCAGATTAAGGAAAAGCACTGCCCTATCTAACGCGCCGGTGTTGCGGAAATCTTCAATAAAAAAATTAGCTTCTTCAAAGGTGATGCCCATGGCTCCAAAGACTACGGCAAACTTTTCTTCTTTACCCAGAACCCGGGCCTGACGGGCAATCTGAGCCGCTAATCTGGGGTGGGGTAAACCACTCCCAGAAAAGATGGGTAGCTTCTGGCCGCGCACCAGCGGGTTCATGCCATCTATGGAAGAAATGCCGGTCTGAATGAATTCAGAAGGATAATCACGGGCATCCGGGTTAATCGGGCTACCGTTAATATCCAGACGCTTGCGGGCAATTATCTGAGGCCCGTTATCCCGGGGCTTTCCTGAACCATCAAACACGCGGCCGATGATTTCTTCGGAAACTGGAAGTTCCTGCGACCGCCCGAGAAATCTTACTCTGGATCTGTCTATATCCAGTCCTACCGTGCCTTCAAATACTTGAACCACAGCCTGGTCGGTGGAAACATCCAGCACGGTCCCGCGCCGGATATTGCCCTGGGAATCTTCTATCTCTACAAGCTCGTTATACTTGACATCAGCAATTTTCTCCACAATAACCAGAGGACCAACGATGTTGGAAACAGTTAAATATTCCTTTTGCATGGTCATCACCCTCTTACAATGATTTGAAAGATGTGTCTATTTCTTTTTCCACAGCCAGCAAGGCTTCTTCATCTTCTGGCAGGTATTTCATCTTGGCGATTTTTTCTCTCACCGGCAGAGCCACGATTTCAGCAAACTCTTTGCCTTCATCCAGGGCCTGGTTGGCCAGGCGATGGAAATGAAGAATTGTTCTGAGCATTAAATATTGTTTCCTTAATGAAGTATAGGTGTCCTGCGGATGAAAAGCATTTTGATGCAGAAAATCTTCTCTGATGGACCTGGCCGTTTCCAGTATCATCCTTTCTTTAAAAGAAAGCGATTCCACACCAATTAACCTGGCTATTTCCTGAAGTTCGGATTCAAGCTCCAGAAGCTTCATGGCTTCCTGGCTGAGTTCTACAAAATCATCAGCTACTTTTTCGGAGAAATATTTTTTGAGTGATTCACGGTAAAGTGAATAACTCTGCAACCAGTTAATGGCCGGGAAGTGCCTCATGTTAGCCAGACGGTCATCAAGAGCCCAGAAAACCTTAACTACTTTTAAAGTAGCCTGCACCACCGGGTCAGACAGATCGCCCCCTGGAGGGCTGACGGCACCGATAACACTCAGAGCACCCTGGCGTTGTTCAGACCCGAGGCAAATTACCTTACCGGCTCTTTCATAAAATTCTGCCAGCCGGCTGGCCAGATAAGCAGGATAACCTTCATCACCAGGCATTTCTTCCATCCGGCCGCCGATTTCTCTCAGAGCCTCCGCCCAGCGAGAAGAAGAGTCGGCCATCAGAGCCACTGAATAACCCATGTCTCTAAAATACTCAGCAATAGTCATTCCGGTATAAATGGAAGCTTCGCGGGCAGCCACTGGCATGTTGGAAGTGTTGGCAATGATGATAGTTCTTTCCAGCAGCGGACGACCGGTGCTGGGGTCTTTTAATTCTGGAAAGCTCAGCAGAAGGTCAGCCACTTCATTTCCACGTTCCCCGCAGGCCACGTAAACAATAATCTGCGCATCCGACCACTTAGCCAGCTGATGCTGAACCACAGTCTTACCGCTGCCAAACGGACCGGGTACGCAGGCTGTTCCACCTTTGGCCAAAGGGAAAAGCGTGTCCAGAATCCGCTGACCGGTCACCAGAGGTTCGAGCGGCATAAGCCTTTCCCTGACCGGTCTCTGTTTGCGCACCGGCCAGACCTGGAAGAGATTAATTTCCCTCACTTCACCAGAATCATTTTTAAGGCAACAAACTGTCTCAGTAATCAGGAATTCTCCTTCTTTAATTTCTACGATTTCACCTTCCAGGCCAACAGGCACCATAATGCGGTGTTGAATAAGGGGAGTTTCCTGAACATAACCGATTAGGTCTCCAGCCAGGACTCTATCCCCTTTTTTCTTCAGCGGATTAAATTTCCATTTCTTTTCGCGGTTGAGTGCCGGGACCTCAATTCCCCTGGTAACAAAATCGCCGTGCTGAGCCCTGATGATATCCAGCGGCCTCTGAATCCCATCGTAGATGGAACCCAGAAGTCCGGGCCCCAGTTCTACTGATAGAGGCTTTTCTGTGAGCATGACCGGCTCTCCCGGGCCAACGCCGGTAGTATCTTCATAAACCTGAATGTAGGCCTGGTCGTTGTTCAGTTCAATGATTTCACCAATCAGACCGAGATTGCCCACTTTGACCATGTCATACATTCTGGCCCCGAGACATTCGGCGGCCACGACCAGCGGTCCAGCTACTCTTATAATCTTACCTTGTCTCATGGTTCTTCCTTCCTCTGGTGAAAAGTGCATCCGAGCCAGTGGCTTTAATGGAAAGCTCGGACATGAATTTTTCCATGGCTTGAGAAATTCCTCGGTAATCAGAAAAACCCATCCACACAGGAGAAAACCTATGACTCAGAGCAGTCAGCTCATCCTTGAGTAACTCCATCCAGTTTTCTTGAATAAAACAGAGAGCATATTTCTGGTCCACAACCTGAGCCAGCATCTCCCTGGCTTCCTCTACTGTGGTGGGCGAAAAAACAGTCAGGCCAAAAGCCTGAAATGGCAGGAATAAATTCCTGTCACCAATGATAGCTATCTTATTCTTATCAGACATAGGTTTGAGTTATCCTTTCTTTGACTAAGGTTTCCGGTACAGCCAGCATTTTCCCCGCTAAAACCAGACGCACCATCTTAAGTTCCTGTTTTTTAGCCTGACCGTAGGCAAAAAGCGGCTCCGGTCCAAAGGTAATCTGTTTGGCAACTTTTAAAAAATTCATTAACAGGTTTTCTGTTTCTCGCTCAAAGACGACAAAACTTTCCCGGGACAGGAGAAAGCTTACACCCGCTTTCCAGACTTCAGCGTAAGAATAAGTTCTTAAAGCTGAGGCCACCTCTTCCAGTGGAGTTTCCAGATGCTCAAGAAAAAATTTTTTCTCCAGTTTTCCGCCTGCAATAAAATTTTCTTCCAGGTAAGAGACTGATTGTTCCAGATAACGGCCGCGAAGGAAAATTTTCAGGTTGGCAAGGTCTATTTTTTTCTGTAAATATTCCTTCAGAAATGGATTTTCCAGGCTTGAGAGCAGGTCAGGGACCTGGCGCAGGCTATCCATTGCCCGGTAAACAGCAAAATGCTCCTTCTCTAAGAAAAGTTCCTGCAGCGTAAAATCCAGGGCCATTCTTTCTTTTTTTAACACGCGGTCGAGCGCTTCCGGAGTTTTAGCAGAAAGAAGTTCTTCACCGTATTTACCTGCGTCGGAAATAATCTCCAGCGCTCTTTCTGTGGTTTCAGCGGACAAAGCCTCGCGAAACACCTGCATAGGAATAAGATAGTTTTCCAGGGCCCTGATGCGGCCTACCGCAAAGGCATAATCTAAAGGAGAATGGTGACGTTTCATTTTAAATCTTCAGCCACTCCACAACGTCGTTTTCCACTTCCGGACCGACTTCAGAAAGAAGGCGGTCGGCGGGAATGGTCTCTTCCTTGAGTCCTTCTCTTGAAACTATCTCTTTCTTTAACTGCGCCTTTTTAAACTCTTCTTTCTGCAGCGAGGCTTTAAGTACCCGGTCAATAAGTTCTCGCCTGGTTTTGAGCAGCTCCATCCTTTGCTGGAGACGGGCTTCGGTTAAAATTCTGCTGGCTTCTAATTTTGCTTCAGCTTCAGCCTGCTTTATGATTTCTGCAGCCTGCTGTCTGGCTTTTTCTTCTGCATCTTTTTTTATAGCTTCACCTTTCTGCCGGGCTTCTTCCACAATTTTTTGCACTTCAGCCTGAGCATCCTGCTCAATCTTTTCCAGTATTTTTTCCAGACTCATTTTTTATTCCTGGCTCTGACGATAAAACTAAAGCTTAATACCATTGAGCAACAACACTGTGGCCAGCAAGCCTAAAACCGCATAGGTCTCGACCAGAGCAGCCAGGACCATGGGCTTGGTCATTTCTTTTGGCTGCTTGGCCACCATGTAAATACCAGCTGCACAGACTTTGCCCTGATGAATGGCGGAAATCAGTCCAGCAAAAGCCACCGGAAAACAAGCGAACATTATCTGCAATCCCTGCTGGACCGTTGGCTGGGCAGCTTGAGTTCCAAGAAGACCAAGCTTGAGGATGACCAGGAAGCCGCTTAAAAACCCGTAAATGCCCTGAGTTCCAGGCAGAGCTGATAACAACAGCATGGAACCAAACTTTGACGGATCCTCACTCATCACGCCTGAAGCAGCCTGTCCAGCCAGGCCAACACCGATGGCTGAACCGATACCAGCTAAAAAAACGGCCAGCGCTGCTCCGAGAATAGCCAGGGTCAAACCTAAAGTCATTTTCTACCTCCTGTTGGAGTCCAGTTCTTTTTATTTATCATCTAATAAACTCCACATATTTGTTTTCTAACTTAAACGGTTTAAAAGGTCGACCACCTGCCTGATAAAAGCGGGTGAAAAACTCCACAAACTGTAACCTCATAGAGTGGACAAAAGCACCCAGGAAGCCGATGGCCAGATTAAATAGGTGGCCGCCTATAAATCCCAGAACACCTATTAGCCAGCCAATAACCGGAATTTTCCAGACTATCTGCACGATGGAATTAACCACCATGGCAATGACGCCGGTAGATAGACCCAGGGCCAGAATTCTGGAATAAGAAAGAATATCAGCCAGGTAACCGGAAATGCCATATAGCCCATAAAGCCCGCTAAAAACCCTGGCTACCGGGTTTCTTGATTTGGAAGTAAAAAGAACAATGCCGGCCGCGCCCAGTAAGGCTAAATATCCAAGCCAGGGTTGCTTCAGGACCAGGTAACCGATGAGTGAAGGTAGCAGGATTATCCAGCCTCCTTTGACGGCAATGGCTCCCACCTTGTTCCCTTCCCGGTATTCTTTGACCAGACTGAGAAAGGTGGAAAGAAGCACCTGAATGAAGCCAAGAATCAGGGATAAAATCATAAACGGAATCGGGTCTTTGAGCGGGTCAATGAGGAGCAGCGGTTTTATCGGGAAACCGAACCAGCCACCAACCAGCGTTCCGAAGACCACGTTGGACAGGCCCAGGTAAAGCATCAAACGCAGGAACATACTGGTACCGCCCTGGGGTCTGGCTAACTTGAGGTAAAGAAGGCTTAAAAGTGTAACCAGTAAACCGTAGCCTCCTTCGCTTACGCAAAGGCCAACAAAGACAAAAAAGAAAGGCGCCAGATAAACAGTTGGTTCTATGGTGCCAGGCCTGGGTAATCCATACATACTGGTGATAATTTCAAACGGTTTTAAAACTTCCGGGTTTTCCAGAATGACTGGAGCCTCATCCTGTTCTTCTGGTGATGGGTCGCGCAGGGTTAAAAATACAAATTCAGAATATTTATGTACCTTTTCAGAAAACTTCTCTGCCTCAGCGGCCGGAACCCAGCCCGTTAGCCAGCAGGTTTTTTCCGTCAGGCCGGCCAGGCTGGCACCGAGCAATTTTTCTTTTTCGTTAAGGAGCACATCATGAACGGCCATAAGAGCCGGCCGGTGCACAGCAAAACTGGCCAGCTCTTTCTCCAGCTGCCAAACCAGCTCTTTCTTTTCTTCTTTTTTTCTCTTCAGGTCTTTAAGAATATGTTCTATTGTTTCACCGGCTGAAGCACGGTTTATATAGGCATTTAAAACCAGGAAGTTAGCCTTAAGATCAGAAATAATTCTCTCCACCTCGGACCTGGCTGTCTGATGGAAAATAATCATCAGAAGGACAGAATTCTTACTCCGGTCAATCACTTCTACCGCCACTTCCAGTTCTCGAGCTTCATCCAGAATTCTGTTGAGGTCAGCCGGCTGTACCTGAACCAGTTCCACCTCACAGGTTTTTAGCTGACCCAATTCTTTAAGCGGTATGGTTAAAACTTTTAAAGGGCTGAGAAATTCTTCCTCTTTCTCCAGCTGTTTTATCTCCTGCAGAAGCTCATGCTTCCGGCTTTCCAGCGCTTCGTAATCTTCCACAACCTTCTGGTAATTAAAATCAAGGAGAGCTTTTCTCAGGCTGGCAGAATATTTTGGTTTCTGGGCCAGGAGCTTATCCAGTCCTTTTTTGGGGTCTGTTTCCGGCAGATTAGTTAGCAGGTTATTAAGCCGCGTTATCCACCTTTCATACTCAGAAACATCTGTTTCCGCAGGAATTAATTTCCATTCTTCATAAGGAAGAGAATCAAGCTGGGCTACACCAAGTTCCTGAAGATAGGACATAAAGCTGTCCAGTTGTTCCTGGGGCAAAAGGATTTCAAACCGTTTTACCGGAGCAATGGCCATTTTTAGCCTTCCCTTGAGCTCAGCCTCTGGCGCAATTTTTCAGATGTTTTCCTTACTGCTTCATCAAAATTTTCTTGAGCTCGTTTTAAAAGAGCCTGCTTTTCAGCTTCCGTTTGCTTTTTGATTTCGGCGGCCTCGGTTTCAGCCCGGGCGATGGTCTCCTTCTTGATTTTCTCGGCCTCCTGACGAGCCTCAGCGAGAATTCTTTTCTTTATCTCTTCCGCTTCTTCGCTCGCTCTCCTGACTATCTCAGGAAAGGTTTTCTGGCGAGCCTCTTCCACCTGCAGTCTGGCCCTTTCTTCTGCTTCTTTAACCTTCCGCAGAGCCTGCCAGGCCTGGTTATTATTTTCGTCGTACTCTCTCTTTTCTTTTTCTTCCATTGTTAACATCCAGAGACAAAATAGGAATTTATATTATACAAAAAATATCTCTTAGCGGAACAATTACCGGCCAGAAATTTCCAAAGAACAAAAACTTATGAACTCAGGCCATAATGTCCGGGTAAAGGTAGAATGCTTTTTCCGGAAGTTGTTTTTTCCGCCAGCTTTTCTCCAGCTTATAAAGTTTGGAACCGGTCTCAACCGGGGGAAGGTTAAAAATCAAGAAGGCCCCGCTGCGGTCAAGTAACTCAAGAAAATGTTCAGGCTGAACCCGTTCCAGATGGACAACAGGTTGGCCTTTTCTCTTCCTTACCTCTTTTATTAAATCTAAGAGCATAATCTCCTGGTCCTCTGAAATATTCCGATTTGAAATATGAAACCACACTGATTTTTGACTTACTTCCGCTAATTTTTCTTCCAATTTTTGATGATGATAATAAACAAGGCTAGGGCCAGAAACAGAAGCTGCGCTGGAAAGTGCAGCCAGCCAGTCCAGGTCAACAGCTTTTTCCCTGGAAGAGACAAATATAGAAGTAAAAAATTCCAGATGATTGAAGATATCCTGGGTGCCGTTCAGGTTTTTTTCCAAGAACAAATAGACCGGCCTTTTTTTCTTGGCCAGGATTTCTGCAAGAAGTGTTAAATTTATAAATTCTTCTCTTGTGCAGTCAGAGGTGTAAAAAGAAAAGGGAAACTGACTCAATAATTCCAGCTGCTGCTGGTCAAGCCGGCCACTGTCTATCAGGTTAATCGAGACTTTACTTCTGGCTGCTTGTTCCAGGATTTTCTGCAGTTCAGAGAATTCATACTGGTCATCACGAATAATTATTCGCTGGCCGCGAATCTTCTCTCTGCTGTTGGTTAATGTATCTAAAATGTTCATGGGCCATTCATATCTTAAACATTTTTTATACATTAGCACCCACCTCTGGCTGTGTCAACCACAAATGGCAGCTTCTGAAGTTGAATTTTTCCCAACAAAAAAATCAAGCAAAAAAAGGCGAGCTTTTTTTCTGCTTCTCTCCTGGATATACTTTTTGTTTAAATCCGATAACTTCGCGAGTTAACCAGGATTCTGGCCATGCCCCTTAAACTGTGTTTTTAAGGTTGAGAGATTATGGCCGCTGATGTAAGATTTTAGCTGGCTATCATTTCAGTCTGCAGGAAAATTTCCAGGAAAACAGCCATGGACAAAAAACTGAATAAAGATAAAAAGGAAGGCTGTGTGGTGCTCTTTTCAGGGGGCATAGACTCTACCACAGCGCTTTACTGGGCACGCTTAAGATACAAAAAAGTCATTCCTGTTATTTTTGACTACGGCCAGCGGCACAGGGTAGAGGTCAGAATGGCCAGAAAAATCTGCCAGAAGCTTGGCCTGCGGCCAAAGGTTTTAAAAATAGATTTACGCCAGATTGGTGGTTCAGCCCTTACCGACAGGAAGCTCCAGGTGCCAAAATTCAAAACAGAAAAAGATATAAAAGATGGTCTGCCGGTAACTTATGTTCCTTTCCGAAATGGAATTTTTCTGGCTTTGAGTGCTGCGCTGGCCGAGACTATGGGATTTCAAGACCTGATCTGCGGCTTCAACGTTATTGACTCACCCAACTACCCCGACACCACCGGAAGCTTCGTCCGTGCTATGGAAAGAGCCATCAATGAGGGCTCGGGAGCAAAGTTTAAGGGCAAAAAGTTCAGGGTTGTAGCTCCTTTTCTACGGATGAAAAAATCTCAGATAATTGCCTACGGCTTGTCAATCGGTGCTGATTATTCCTATTCCATCACCTGCTACGCCGGTCAAGAAGTTCCCTGTGGTCGATGTTCAGCTTGCCTGCTCAGGAAGAAAGCCTGGGATGAGGTAGGCCAGGAAGACCATCTTCTTCTGCGATTGAAAAAGGAGGGGAAAATATGAGCTGGAAACTTAAAGTCCGGGATAAATTCTCGGCCGCTCATTATCTTCGTGAATACCAGGGGAAATGTGAAAAGCTTCACGGCCATACCTTTCAAGTGGAGGTAGAGATTGCTGTCAGGGAGCTGGACCGCACTGGTATTGGCATAGATTTCACCGAAATAAAGAAAAAGTTGGCTGAAATTTTACCCGACCACACCCTGCTCAACGAAATCTTTGAATTTAACCCATCGGCTGAGAACCTGGCCCGGGAAATTTTCTACCGTCTAAAAAAATATTACCCGGTTACTGCCGTTACTGTCTGGGAATCTGAAGATGCGGCTGCCACCTACACTGAAGATTAAGGAAATTTTCTTTTCCGCCGAGGGAGAAGGTCTCCGGCAGGGAGAGCCGACCATTTTCGTTCGCTTTGCTGGCTGCAACCTCAGGTGTTCATTCTGCGACACCAAGTATGCCTGGACCGGCGGACAGCCGATGAGCAGCCCAGAAATTCTTAGTAAAATAGTAGGAATTTCTGAACATCTGCCCACCCGCTGGGTGGTTCTAACCGGTGGCGAGCCTCTTTGTCAGAACTTAAAGCCTCTGGTCAGGGAGTTGAAGAAGGCTGGCTATCTCCTGCACCTGGAAACCAATGGAACTAGACCGCTGAATTTTAAAGTAGACTGGCTGACTATCTCCCCCAAGCCACCGGCTTATAAAATTTCCCCCGACCTCCCTTCCAGAGCCCGAGAAGTTAAACTGGTGGTTACCAGAGACCTGGACTTAAAGATTATTAAAAAAATGAGGAAATTATTTGGAGAAAAAATTCCTTTAATTTTGCAGCCGCAATCCGCTGCCAGCTGGAGCTACCGGAAAGCCTGGAAGTTATACTTAGAAGCAGTGAAGACCAGAGTGCCAAACATCCGGCTTTCCTGCCAGCTGCACAAAGTTTACGGCATAAAATAGAAACAGATGCCGAGTTACCAGCAGGCCAGGGCCTCAGGCTTTCTTTTTAAACAGCTGATGACCATTTCTGGTGAGGTAAACGCCGAAGAAAATAACCAGGGCGCCGAGCACCTGCAACCAGGTGATTTTTTCACCAAGAAAAAGGCAGGCGCTCAGAACGCCAAACACCGGAGTCAGGTTGCTGTAAACCCCGGTCCTGGCACCACCAACCTTTTCCACAGACCTGTACCAGATGACAAACCCAAAAACCAGCGCCAGAGAAGCTGAATACAAAAGACCAGCCCAGCCTCCGAGGGTCACTTTGGAGAAATCAGCCCGGCTGAATTCTTTTAAGGCAAAGGGAAGGTAAAAAACAGTGCCGATGATGTTGGTCAGACCAGCCAGTTTAAGGGCCGACATCTTTTTAAGCACTGGCCTGGCAAAAATGGTGTAAAAAGCCCACATCAGGCCGGCCAGAAGAATGAGAAAGACTCCGCCGACTTCTGCTCCTTTCAGGCTAAAGCCATTGGGACGGCCGAAAATGATTCCGTAGAACCCAACCACAGATAATACAATGCCCAGCCAGCCTGTCCAGCGCAGGCGCTCAAAACCAAAAGCTGTACTCAGCAGGGCAATAAAAATCGGGGTCATAGCATTGGCCATGGAAACAAGGGAAGCTGTTGTTCTACTCAAGCCAGTGATGAAGAAAACCTGGTAAAGGGTAATCCCAGTTAGAGCTAGGAAAATGACCCGCGGCCAGTCTTTCCGGCTGACGGAAAAACCTTCTCTGCTTTTCCAGATAAGACCAGCAAAAAGCATAGCTGCTACCAGAAACCGTCCGAGGTTGAAAGCATGAGGCGGCATCTGGGAAAAGGAAACCTTAATAACCGAGACGTTAGCTCCCCAGATCATGGTGGTCAGAACCATCAGCAGGTCAGTTAGACCGAAAGAAGGCGGTGTTTCAACAGGTCGTATCTCTTTCTCCACCTTTGCCTGGGTAGAACCTGAACCCTGGGTCAGACTATCAAGCAGAGCCGCCGCCTCTGTCTCGTTGTTCTGCTCATTTTTCTGGTATATATTCCTGTCTTTCATTTTTTCTCGCGGGAAAATTTTAAGGTGGTGTTATTTTTCCTGTTCCTGACCGCGAGGATAACGGGCTTCTACCGTGGATTTTAAGCCGCCGCGGGGGGTAAATTCTCCCCGTACCATGGCTTTCTTAGGCCGGCAGGCTCTGACCAAATCCTCCAGGATACGGTTTACGGCGTTTTCATAAAAAATCCCCAGGTTGCGATAAGCCAGGATGTACATCTTGAGAGATTTCAGCTCAATAACTTTTTTGTCTGGCACGTACCAGATAGTTATTTTCCCGTAATCAGGCAGACCGGTTTTGGGGCAAACGGAAGTGTATTCTGGAATCTCTATGGTAATTTCATAATCCGGGAACTGGTTGGGAAAAGTTTGAATCTCGGGCAGCCGGGCTTTCAGTCCGGCCCGGGCCTCTTTTTCTGTATATTCAGGTTTAGGGCTTGATTTCTTTCCTGCCATTTTCCTTCTCACCTTTGTTTATTTAAAAGATTAAACTAAATAATAGCCTAAAAAGAACCCCTCAGCAACTTTGAAACCTGATGGTCGAGTCTGAAATATTTTTGCCGGCCAAGCTTTCTTATCGGATGACCCTGAAGACTTTTCTTCTTATCTTCTTATTTTCTTATGTGAAATTTTTAAGTTTTAAACCGCCTAAACATCAAATAGGTTTAAACCTTTTGAATAATGAGGAAAAAAGCCTCTCCGGTCAAGAGCAGAAGCAAAAGCAAAAAACTACCCGTTTGTTTGAACTTAGATAACTTATGTTTTAGAATTTTAATGGTAAAAGTTGGGGGCAAGTTATGATTCCTGTAGAGCTCTTTCCCCGGCACCCGGAAACCGGGGACTTTACTCCTGCACCAAATGAAAATAAGCGGTCACCTTTCTTTAAAATTGACTTTAACGGCTTTAGCGGAGCATTCCTGCTGTCTGCCGTTTTCCATCTGGTTCTTGTTTTTCTTCTTTCTGTAACAACTGTAATTCAGCTCCCCTCTCTTCCTCCCCCGCCGTTAACTGAAAGAATGACAGAAAATGACCTGGCTTTGTTATCCACCGCTCTGGAAGAACTCACCAGAGAAAAAAACTTTAAAGAAAAACTAGCTCAGGCTGTTGCCACCTTGAAAGAAGACAAACTGCCCGAGCTACCAGAGCAATTCACGTTGTTTCAAAAGAACATATCTGACCGGGAAAAGATTGAGATTTTTAAGAAACTTCTGGAAGCCTATTTTGCCAGTCTGGATTCTGGCCACATCGGCAGCTTAACTGATATGAGTGCTTCTCGTACAGCCTTTTCTTCAGAAAACAACTTCCAGATAAAAACCGGAGACCAGGTTTTTCTCCAGCCTTCAGCCAGCCAGGAAGGTCAGGTTGAACTTTATTTACTGGAAGCAGACACCAGCCAGGAGCTTGAAGCTTTCCAGAAAGCAGACCATCTTCGCTACACTCCTCGGGTAATCGGTCCCGGACAGATAATTAAGCTGAATGTCTCTGGCCATTATGCAGAAGTGCCAGCTGAATATTATTATCGCCAGTCTCCTTTCGCAGAAATCCTAGCCCGCGGGGCTTATCTTTTTTCTATAGTAAGGGGCTTCCCGAAACTCGGCCTGGAGAAAACTTCCTCAGAAGCACTAAAGAGGCCACAGCCACCGCAGCTTTTCCCTCAAGGTGAATTTCAAGTCATTTATTACGGAGAGGCAAAAATTCCGAGACCACAGCCAGAAACCTCTCCGAAGGACGACCGGCCGCCCCTGGACCTCAGACCTCAAGAATGGAACAAAAAACTGGACTCTCTCATGAACGAGCCAGAGGAAGTTCAGTTTGTCCTGTTTGAAAAAGATTATCTTCAGAAATACAACTGGAACGACCTGGCTCTGGCTGAATTCACCAGAACTTTTATTAACTCTAACCTGAATGGTGTTTTCCTTATAGAAGACCCCTTTGCCAGGGCCTTTGACAGCCTGGAAGAACTTTTTTACAAGAAGCCAATTTTTGAAAGGATGGCTGCTCTTATTGCTAACAACCGACCTTCGCCGGTCAGGGACGAACTTATGTTCTGCCTGGCTTCTTCCCTGGACCTGGAAAGAAGGGTCATAAACAACCTGGAAAATGCTTACTCCCAGGCTAAGGAAGTCTGCCTTAAAAAATATCCTCTGCCTCACGTTCATTATTCACTTTCCAAGGCTTATGTGCTCAAAAAAATTTACGAAGAGCTAACAGCCGAGCTTAAAAGACTCCAGTTTAACTCCTTTGATGAGGTAGAGAAAAAATACCTGGAAAAGGAGTTAGGCATTTACCAGAACCTTACGGAAAGAGGTGGTCAAACCCGTGGCCGGGCCCTTTATGCCCTGGGGCTTACTTACTGGGAAGAAGGCCAGGCAGACCTGGCCATCAAAACCTGGCAGCAGGGAGAAGGGAAAGACTGCCCTGGCCACCTGGCCAGCCTGCTTAAAATTATCAAGGAAAAACCTCTGACCACCGTCTACACTTACATAGACAGCGAGCTAAACTACCAGACTGCCAGAAACACAAAATATCTTTACCGCCGTCAGCTTCAATTTCACAAATGGTCCCGGCGAAAAAACTAAACAACAAAGGTTTTCTTGCCTCTATTGTATTTTTAATTAAAATAAAGGCAGCCCGAATAGATATATCAGGAGGTTAATCTATGTCTGATTGCCGCGTGCAGAAAAATCTAAAAAGGTGCAACTGTTCCTGGGAGCCCTGCGAGCGCAAGGGCATCTGCTGCGAATGTCTCGCCTATCACTGGAGCCACCGCGAACTCCCGGCTTGCTTTTTCCCTGACGATGTGGAAAAAACTTACGATCGTTCTCTGGAAAGGTTCATCGAAATTTACAAGAACAAGAAATAACCTGATTATCTTCAGGGCAGCATAAAGCCAAAAACAGGAATTCTTTCGATTTTCTTCAAACTGCTTTTTCGCCATTCCAGTTTTTTAACTACCTATCTGATTAAATTTTCTTCAAAGCGAGTGAAACAAAAACCATACTCCAAAAAAGTTAAGTTAATAAAGCAGTCCTTCTGTTTTGGTTGATAGTTCTCCGGTTTTTGTAATAACTGAGCTTCGAGAAATTTTGAGATTAAAAAGCAGAGAAAATAAAAAGTCTGATTCTGAGCTTGCAAAGCAAAAGGCAACTTCTTGCCTTTTTATGCTCATGAAGTATGGTCATGGATGATGCGCCAGCCTTCCGGAAACTTCTTTAAAACCAGAGTGAACACCCCGGCTTTCTTCTCAGTCTGGACCTCAACCTGCCAGCGCCCCAGCACCAGGGCCAGACCCTCACCAAGCAGCCTTATCTCCAGGTCAGAGAACTGAAGATGCCCCATTTTATCCCCGGTATAACTCCGGCTGTATCTATCATAAAGTGCCTGCCAACCTTTCACCCGGCGGTCGCCAGACTGAAAAGTCAGGTCCTCCGAATTCCAGTAATAGGCCATGTATCCGTTCAAATCTCCCCTGTTCCAGGCTTTCTTTTGTTTTTCCAGCAAGTTTAGGATTTCATCTTCCACTCCGGTCCAAGCCAGGGATGAGAGGAGAAGCACAAAGGAGATGAAGAAAAGAACCATTAGAGGTTTTCTCATGTTTAGCTCCTTGTGGTCTTTAGCTTATTTAGAATACTTTTTCTAAACGATTTAATAAAGATAAAAACTAGAGCCTACTCACTTAAGGTTTATGATATACTGAATTTTGGGCTAAAGAAGAATTCATGCCCGGACAGAAGCTACTGAAATTTTGTAGTGCAAATTTTACTGGCTTAGCCCACTTTTGCGTTTTTAAAAAAACAGGATTGGAGCGGAAAGAAAAATAAAATGACAGAAAAACTTTTCCCGCATCTTTACGGGCCCGTACCCTCTCGACGGTTAGGTTACTCTCTGGGCGTTGATTTACTGCCTTTTAAAACCTGCAGCTTGAGCTGCATTTACTGCCAGCTGGGTAGAACCAAAAAGACCACTATTCGCCGGAAAAAATATTTTTCTGAAAGACAGATTCTCCAGGAATTAAAGGACTTTTTAAAAAGCGGCGTCCGGGTAGATTTCATTACTTTTTCTGGCTCCGGCGAGCCAACTTTAAACAGTTCTATCGGCCAATTAATCAGAAAAATAAAGAAGATGACTGGAAAACCGGTGGCAGTATTAACCAACAGCACGCTGCTTACCCGGCCAGCTGTCCGTAAAGATTTAGAAGCAGCCGATGTGGTGGTTCCCTCGCTGGATGCTGCTGACCAGAAAACCTTTAAAAAAATCAACCGGCCGCACCCTACTTTGAAAGCCTCAAAAATAATAGATGGACTGATAAAATTCCGCAAGCAGTTTAAAGGACAAATCTGGCTGGAAATTCTGCTGGTCAAAGGGCTAAATGATTCTCCGGGCCACCTCAAAAAACTCAAAGCCGCGGCGGACAAAATAAAACCCGACCGCATCCATCTTAACACCGTAGTCAGACCGCCAGCTGAAAAATGGGCTCGCCCGCTTGCCCCTGACGAACTTGAGCGGGTTAGGTTGTTTTTCGGTCCTCGGGCTGAAGTGGTGGCCAGCTTTCATAAAAAAGAAAAAGAACAGGAAAAAGCACCCGAAGACCTGACCCGGGCCATACTTTCTATTGTCAAGCGCCGACCGGTGAACCTTGAAGATCTTCAACATGCACTCGGCCAGACGAAGGATAACTTATTCCCAGTTGTTCAGCAGCTGATAGCTTCAAAAAAAATAAAAGAAGCAGTGCATCGTGGCCTTGTTTATTATGAGTCAGCCTGAATTTTTTTTGCTTGGATTTTTTTCTTTTTTATGTTAATAATATTTCTTAACGTTCAGGGACTTACCAGTGCTAATAGAAACCAGCGAATCTAAGGTAGAACCATTTTTTAAGCCCAATCAGGGGGATTTTTTATAAAAATTTCATTCGGGAAAAGGAGTATTTTATGTTTTTGAACACGCATTTTTCCAAAGCAAAAAAATACTGGTACATGGGCAAGCTATACGATTGGACCGAGGGCATATTTCATCCGATGATGCATGCCCTGCACTATGGTACCTGTACCTTTGAAGGCATCAGAGCCTACCCGACCGATAAAGGCCCGGCCATTTTCCGCCTGAAAGAACATGTAGACCGACTTTTTCATTCAGCTTCAGTTATCAAAATGAACGTGCCCTTTACTAAAGAAGAAGTAATGGAAGCTATCAAGCTGGTTGTTAAAGAAAACCAGCTGGAGAGTGCCTACATCCGGCCGCTGATGTTTTATTCTTACGGCAACCTCGGTCTAGTACCCAAATTTTCTCCTGTGGAATTAATCATCGGTGCCTGGGAATGGGGTGCTTATCTTGGTGAAGCAGCTGAGCGTGGAGGAACTGCCTGCATCGTGCCCAAGCGCCGGATTCATAACTCCCAATTAGACCTTTCAGCCAAACTCGGCGGTGTTTACGTCCAGTCTGCTATCAACGGGATAGCTGCCAGGGAACATGGCTATGACGAAGCCATTTTCCTTAACCTGGAAGGACGTATTGCTGAAGGACCTGGAGAAAATATCTGCATCATAAAAGACGGAGTTCTAAAAACAAACAACCGGGAAGAATCTGTTCTGGAAGGCATAACCAGAACCAGTCTGCTGGAAATCGCCCCGGACCTCGGGCTTAAACCTGAAATAGGCCCGATTACCAAGGAAGAGTTCTTCCAGGCTGATGAAGCTTTCTTCTGCGGTACAGCCGCTGAAGTTTCGCCCATCGTCAAAGTGACAGATTTTTCTGAAGGCTTTGACCATGGCACAGAGTACATTTTTGGCGACGGCAAACCAGGCCCACAGACGAAAAAGTTGAGAGAAGCTTATCTGGACATAGTTAAAGGGAAAAACCCAAAATATGAAAAGTGGCTCTACTATGTGAACCGCTGATGCCCAAAGTCTAAGCCATCATCAGTCCTGGTTATTTACTCGGCGGAAAAGTTTTTTTCGCTTCTAACGGCCTCTTAAGAAGGAGATGAAAAGGTCTACCTCCTGCTAACTATACTAAAAATTCAGATGCTAACTTTTATAATGGGCTTTATAAAAAGCTCGCTTCTAAAAAATTGCCTGCTTTTTCCCTGACAGATAGATCAAGACGGTCAATTTTCCCTTGTCATTAATTGGTTAAACGAACAACCTCTTGGCCCATCAGCCAGAGTATTTCACTTTTTTTATTTTTTTTGCCTAAAAAATATCTTTACTTTCCCCGAATTTTATTCCAGCAGAACATAAAGTTCATGGAAGCTTTTGTAAAAAAAAGCTATAATTCTGGCGTTGAAGCCAGATGAAAAAACCAACATCAAAAAAAAGAGGTAAACAATGAAAAGCTGCCTTTTAAGATACCTTAAGAAGGCATATCCTTTTTTGCTTCTTCTATTATTTCTTGTTTCCACTTTAACCTATCTTGAGGGGCAAAATTTTCTCCAGAACCTGGGTGAAAGACAAAACTACCGCAGCAAAAGAATATCCTCTTTTGACCCAACTGGCGGAAACCGGGACGCTTTAAGCATTGCGCCGGGGCAAACTGCTGTTCTGGCTGAAATTAAGGGCCCGGCAGCTATTCACCATATCTGGATGACTGTGGCCGCTGAACCTTTCTACGGTCGCAAGTTAGTACTCAGGATTTACTGGGATGGCGAAGACACGCCTTCGGTGGAAGCCCCGCTCGGCGACTTTTTTGCTGTGGGGCATGGACTCAACCGAAACCTGGTTTCCATCCCGATAGTACGCTCATCAGAGGGACGGGCTCTAAACTGCTACTGGTACATGCCCTTTCGCTGGTCAGCGAAAATAACCGTAACCAATGAAGGAAGCAGGCCTGTAGGTTCATTCTATTATTACATTGACTACCGTGAACTTGATGACCTGCCCCCCGACGCCCCCTATTTTCATGCCCAGTACCGGCAGGAAACCCCCTGTGAACCAGGGCACAATTACCTGATTCTTGAAGCTGTGGGCAAGGGTCATTACGTTGGTTGTAACTTGAGTGTCCTACAGCAAGCCATAGGCTGGTGGGGTGAAGGTGATGATATGATTTATATCGACGGGGAAGAAACCCCTTCTCTTCACGGCACAGGGAGTGAAGACTATTTTTCTGACGCCTGGGGCATGCGAGAAGGCCAGCACCTTTACTACGGCTGTCCGCTTCAAGAAGAAGATTTCCAGATGGGCGCCAAGGCTACAGTCTTCCGTTTTCACCTGCCTGACCCCATACCGTTTTCTAAATCAATCAGGGTAACCATAGAGCACGGGCATGCCAATGACCGTTCGGATTATTACAGTTCAGTGGCATACTGGTATCAGACCGAGCCACACAAACCTTTCCCGCCTTTACCTGCGGTGGAAAAGCGCTTGCCTTATGCCCTGGAAACCACAGACAATTTCTCATTGCCAGCCTGGATTAAACTGGATAATGGTCAGCTGGAAGAAACGACCTTTTTTGACCGGATAAACAACCTGAAAATTTCTGGTCCTCAGCTGACTCACTTTCTCACTCCTTTTTACGAACAGAATGGCCAGAGGTATCCGGTGATTAATACAGAAAATGCTGCCCCCGGGACAAAATTAAAGTTAACGGTTAAAGCTGGCTGGGCAGATACCTATGACCTGAAAATTTATTTTCTCAAGAGTCCAGCCGCCGGTAACTGGGCCATTCTTCAGGAAAAACCTGAAATAGTTGAACCAGATAAGGAACCAAACGCTGAGGAAAGCAAAAATATGCAGAATGAAAATAAAGAAGAAAAAGAATTAGATCAAGAAAAAAGCCAGGAAACGCCGCCGATTAAGCCAGTCGTACCGGAATTCATCAACCTTGGGACCATCAGCAGTTATTCACCTGAGCTGATGATTGATTCTTTTACTGTCAAAAACCTGGAGCTTTCTTCTGAAGAAACGGAACTTATTCTGGAAGCTCTGGGCAAAGACCCGAAATCATCTGGTTATAACTTCGCTCTGGTGGGCATCAATCTGGTACCAAGCCAACAAAACTTTGCTCTTGACTGGTACCTGATTGGACCCTTTGAAGCTCCGGAAATGAGTTATCTCTCCGTTCCATACCCACCTGAGCAGGAAGTCGCTCTTAACAAGAGTTATCCCGGGAAAAACAACCAGGCCGTGGCTTGGAAACAGGTAAAAGCCAGTCCTTCAGGTTATGTGCCTCTCAACCAGTTACTCCAACCCAACGAAAAGGCGGTGGCTTATGGTCTGACCTATCTTTTCTCCCCCGAAGAAAGGGATGTTCTGCTTCTTTTAGGCAGTGATGACGGCGTAAAGCTGTGGGTAAACGATGCTCTGGTTCACACCAACCCGACTTACCGTGGGGCTTATCCTGACCAGGATAAAATAAGAGTACATCTTAACGCCGGCTGGAATAAAATTCTGATCAAGGTTCTGCAGGGTGCCGGCGGCTGGGGTTATTACCTCAGAATTCCTGACCCTAAAAAAGAATACCGCTGGAGTGCCCGGCCAGGCAGATAGTTATACTGACTTTAAAAGTTCATCGGCCTTGTTTTTAATTATTTCCAGGGCTTGGCGCACGTGCCTTTCTTCTGTGGTGCGCTGCCCGACCACCAGACGCAGAGTATATTTCCCGTTGAGCGTAGTATGAGTTAAAAACACCCGGCCGGTGTCGTTAATGGCCTCCAGTAATCTCTGGTTAAGAGCATTAAGTTGTTCCTCCGAGCGGCTATCGTTTAACCGGAAGCAGACCAAACTGAAATAAACCGGAGCCATGATCTCAAACCTTTTATCTTGCTGCAGCTCATCCCGAAACAACTCTGCCAGGTGGATGTGCTTGCGGATTATTTTCTTTATACCCTCTACTCCGTAATCACGGATGACGAACCACAGCTTAAGTGCCCGAAAGCGGCGGCCAAGCTGGATGCCCCAATCGCGGAAGTTTTTGACCACAGCGTCTACCCCAGTTTTCAGGTACTCGGGATGAATTTCAAAGGTTCTGGTCAGAAGCTGTGGTTCTCGAACGAAAAAGGCTGAGCAGTCAAAATTGGTTAGCATCCATTTATGTGGGTTAAAAACAAGGGAGTCTGCCTGTTCAGCACCTTCCAGAGCCCATCGTTTTTCTGGAAGGATAGCAGCTGTGCCGGCATAAGCAGCATCCACGTGAAGCCAGAGGTCATACTTCCGGCAGATTTCGCCAATCGGTTTCAGGGGGTCCACCGCGCCAGATGAAGTGGTGCCGACCGTGGCCACTACACAGGCTGGCCTATAACCGGCTTTTAAATCAGCTTCTATAGCCTTTTCCAGCTCACCCGGAATCATGGCGAATTCGTCATCAACTGGAATGTAAACCAGGTTTTTCTTCCCGAAGCCAGCAATTTTTACGCCTTTTTCCACGCTGGAGTGGGCCTCCCGGCTGGCATAAACCCGCAAAACGCCGGAAAATCCGTTCTCGTTAACCGCCTGGCCAGTGGCCTTTTCTCTGGCCGCTAGAAGAGCGCAGAGGGTTGCAGTGGAGGCCGTATCCTGGATGACCCCGGCAAACCCTTCCGGCAAACCGATCATCTGGCGCAGCCAGTCCATAACCACTTCTTCAAGCTCAGTGGCTGCTGGAGAAGTCTGCCAGACCATACCCTGAGTTCCTAGGCCAGCTGAGAGTAATTCTCCCAGAATAGAAGCTGGGCTGTTGTTAGAAGGAAAGTAGGCAAACCAGCCTGGATGCTGCCAGTGCGTCAGCCCAGGAACGATAATTTTCTCAAAATCTTCCATTATCCGATCCATACTTTCCGGATGCAGCGGAGGAGAAGAAGGAAGCTGGGATTTTATCTCACCTGGTTTAACAGGCGATTTTACCGGGTAATTTTCCACCTTTTCCAGATAATCTGCTATCCAATCAACCAATTGATAGCCGTATTTTATAAATTCTTCCTTTTTCATGGCTCAACCTCCAGATTTAAAGCTATTTTATTCCGATTTAAACCATTTTCTATCAATTTTTAAGCCCTGCTGCTTAATTTTAATACTTATCGGCTCTTTTTTTAAAGCATTTTCGCCTGAAATATGAACTTAAACCCGATTTCACCTGCTTTTATTTCTTTAAAAAATGGATTTATTTTGCAAAATCAAAAAACTTGCAATTTTTTCTTGACGTGAATAAAAAAGTATGGTATAATAAATATATAGTCGGCAAAAGGTGAACTGTTAAAAGTTTTAAAAATTTCCTGTTTTCCTACGTCTTCAAAATTTTCCTTTCAAATTTCCTATAAAAGCAACCAAATTTCCAGCCAGGCGTTATTAATTATTGAGGCAAGTAAGATGAGTAAAGGATTTGTTGCTTCTGGCAATTTTAAAATAAACCACCTCCTTTCTTAACCCCCTCCTTTTGCCCTTCACCTCAGGCCCTGCTTCCACCACAGCAGGGCTCTACTTATTTTGGAATATTATCTAACTTCTTTAGCAATATTATTCTTTCTTCCTTCTCTAATTTTTGTTCTTGAGGCTCCTTCTTAAAGTCTGGCAGTTTAAAATCATAATTATATCGTC
>JACIYK010000179.1 GCA_014359965.1 Candidatus Aminicenantota bacterium | reverse complement strand
TATAAGAAACTTATTTGATTTAGTAAATAATTTATTTTTTATTATTTTTGGCTGAAAAGAATTACTTTTTTTCCTCTTTCCCTGGTAGAAAAATTATCAGGCAGCGGTCTTAATTTAAAAAAGATAGGCCGTAGAAAATACCAGGACTTTGATTTTCCCTTTTGTTTTTTTACATATTAGCTTGTTTGTAAACATCATAAATGTGGCCGGTTTTTTAAAATCAGGGAATCCCACCTGTAAGGGCAATTAAAGGCTAAATTCGCTCTGCTTTATTCTCGGCCAGAAATAATAACGCTTTTTTAATGCCCAAATTTAGGTACTCGCCCATCTGCTTAAATAACTTTACCTGGCTGTCTTGAACTCAGCGCCGGTTTTTCTGCCAACAGTAATGTTTGCCAGTTTTAAATAAACACAAAGCATGTAAATTAAGGTGAGCTTTTTGCTATAAAAGCTCACCTTATTTTATATTTCAGCGGATAATCTGGTATATTTCTCTCCAGGAGCGAATGCGAAGTAGTGCACCGACTGGCTGTTCCAGTTTTTCAATGGTGGAGTCGTATTCCTGGATGTAAACATCCTGCTTGTAGGTACTGCCCGCCCTCTGTCTTTCTCCGACCGTGACAGCTGTTCGGGCTTTGCTGGCCAGCGCTAAGTAATCTATGGCCTGCCCCTGAGCGTTCTTCAGAGCACTGCCTCCTACAGGTACACCCAGCACTGGCTGGATGAAACGTGCATAGAGCCGGCCAAAATCACCCAGGTTCTGGCAGGGGTCGGCCGCTTCGATGCTGCCTTTCAAGGTGCTGAAGTAGACTATGTAATTGGCTATCACGGGATCGGCCCAGACTTTTTCACCGGCCTCCAGCGAACCGACAAATTTACTGGCGCCAAGACCGGCCTCATTGATGTTGCCCATGTACCATTCTACCTCTGCGTTTTTACCGTTATCTATTAAAGCCACAAAAGAATAGTACCTGTTGGCCGGAGCCATTTCATGCCCGCCTGTTCCGAAATAAATCCTGGGGTAGTTGGAGCCAGTAGTAGAAAAACCAAGCCAGATAGCTGGTTTGGTGATTATCGGGTAGAGGCAGCGGTCACGGAATATTTCGGTCATACTCCAGCTACTAGGATTTTGAGAGGTGAGATCGAGACGCCAGATTCTTCCGTCCAAGTCACCTATATAAATATAGTCCACATATCCATCCTTATTTAGGTCAACACCATTAGGAGATCCCGGGAGAGAAACATAAATGTTGGGAAATGGGTTAGCAGAGAGCTTTGAGTTTGAAGAATCCAGGTCAGAAATTCTTTTTGACCAGAGCAGGCTACCATCTTCAATTTTGATAGCTACTAAGGAGTTACCGATATAAGCCTGATAAGCAGAGTCTACAGGATGGCAGTAACCTGAACCGACAAAAGCTACCCAGGTGGGATTGCCAGCGTTGTTAACCCTGGCGATGAAGGGAACTGACCAGGTTTGACCGTTTGTCATATTATAATTCTGGCCCTGTCTTCTAATTCTAGCACCAGCGAATTCCCACATCGGGATGGGATTTTCCGGGTCAGTAACATCAAGAGCAAAATAGTAATAATGATGATTTTGGGTCTGTCCGTTATTATAACCATCAGGAGCCTGGCCTTCTCCTTCTCCCTGGCCGCAGACGAGGACTGTTCTCCACTGACCGTTTATGTAAACATCAGACACAGAAGGAGAGCTGTCAACATAAGTTTTTCGTGAGAAATATCTGAGGTTTCTGGCCTGGTCAACCGGCCACATTTCCTTTAACCGGGAAAGCTGATTATAGGGTATAAAGGCCCAGAGCTCTTCTCCACTGGAAGCATCAAAGCAATGCAGCATGCCATCGTTGGCTCCAACGTAGACTACTTTTCTTCTGTTTGCCAAGGCCTGTTTAAATTCGGCGTAGCCGTCTCCCATCATTTGCGGGTCTTCCTGCGGAGGCCCAACCACAGCCGGGGTGGAGTGGTTGATGTCCCCCAGTCTCCAGTAACGACCGTGGCCTCGGACGAAGAGAATTAAGGCTTCCTCGTTGTTCTGGTAATCTCCAAGGATAGGTTTTAAAATATTAGTATTGACCAGGTTAAATTCAACTCTTTGCAGATTTCCAGCAGCAGGCCTGTTGGGGTTTATGGCAGTGTAGATGGTGCGAGTCCTGGGGTCGCGGTCCATTAAAAGCTCTCCGGCATCCCAAAGCAGCTCCACTCCCTCTGCCAGCCAGCGTCCGGTCTCAGACCCTAAGTCTGAGGAAGTCACGGTTCGCAGGTTGGAATAATTGTTTTGAACAGCTCTCATCCCTGTTACATCATAAGCTCTCAAATGTCCTTCCCAGCCTGGATAGATGAAAGAAGCTGCGATGATCAGCTTCCGGTTCTGTCCGCTTCGATCAATCACTGAAGTGGCCACTGAGGAACGGGAATACTCTCTTCTGCCCACATAGGTGAACTCTATGGTCAACTGCCTTATTAAAGGTGTATCATAAGATGCACCTGTATATTCAGCCATTTGATCTTCTGTCGCTTCCAGGACCGCTTTCCATCTGAGATCACCTCCAAAATTGCTGAATATGTGCCAGTCCGAATCTGACCAGGGGCGTATGTTGCTACCTTCGAAAGTCCTGTACAGTTCCCAGTGCAGGCCACCATCGTTGGAAAGGTAATAAGTTATCTTGAGTCCGTCATAAGAACCACTTACTCCTTGATTGAGGTTAATTATTCTGGCCTTGGTGATGGCATATTCTCTGGGGTTTATCAAGTTAGCCAGTACGTTGGTTGAGATTGCTTCACCATAAAGTACATAAACCTCAGCTAAAAGGTTTGTTATCAAATAATAGTCTCCTGAATGGTTGGCGTCAGCCAGAACCAGGTCATAATCGCCATCTTGGTCATAATCTGTCACGCAAGAAATATCTACGTCGTAAGAAGGCGGGATTATGGGGTCACAGTTATTTTCGCACCTGAAAAGCCAGGTAATTTCATAATAGGTTTCTTCTTCTCCAGTTTCCGGATTGGTTACTGTGACCGGTTCCCGGCCCATGTTTCGCAGCCACCAGATTTTTGCTTGATTGCCGGCATTCCAGCGGTCAGTGGCTACAAAAATATCTTTCCAGCCGTTCTGGTCGAAATCAGCCACGGCGATGGCCACTGTTCCGGTGCAGGTGGAGCATGAATCATCTGGAATGGCGATTTCGCTGCGGCTGAATTTGCCTGTTCCATCATTCTGATAATAGACCAGGTAACGCCAGCCGTTGACTGAGCCGCAGACCACATCAATATCTCCATCCAGGTCAAAATCAGCAGCGGCTACGGCCGAGGTTCCGCGGTCAGGATAACCGCCAGGGGTAGGGGCAATATAACCTGTTCTCTTGTCATAATTCAATTCCTGCACCGACCATTCGTCGAGAGAAAAACGCGAAGGTCCGGGGTTTTTCATCAGAAAAATTTTATCCTGGCTGGCCACCAGTATATCCAGGTCGCCATCTTTGTCTATGTCAACTGTGTACAAGTGGTTAGCTGCCCAGTTGCAGTAAATTTCCTTATCCTTGAAAATGTCGGTGAAATCAAGATTTCTGGAGTCTGTTCGGGAATAAAAAACTGGGTTTGTGGTCGTTCCCTGATTGATATACATAACAGCCACAAAGTTTGAATAGCTGAAACTGTCGTCTCCGTTTTTATAGAAAAAGAAATCCAGTAGACCGTCTCCGTTATAATCACCAACTGTGATGGCTGCCGGACCACAAGTCAGCCCGGAGTCAAAAATTTTATTATTATCATCATTATCAACTTGGTAAATTATCCCATCATCATCCTGGCCATCACCGTCAACATCGCTGAAAAGATTACGGATTAACTTCAGGCTGAAATCAGCTTCGGAGCTGATGTCTAGCCCCACCAAATCGGGATAGCCGTCTCCGTCGAAATCACCGGCGTCACAGACGTATAATTTGGCCCCCATTCCGGTAGGTGTGGTAATCTCAAAATTGGCTCCCAGCCGGTTGAGCTTAACAGGGCCTGGTGGCCAGTTGGCGACTGATGAATTGTCCACATCTTTAAAATCAGTGGTGCCAAAGTTTTCTGTAAAGCTGGATGTTATCTCAATACAGGCTTGAGGATCTGGCTGCTGAGCGCTGAATTTCAGAGCGGCCAGAACGGTAGCTATAATCATCAGGCTTATTAAAAAGATTTTTTTTCTCATCGTTTAATTTCTCCTCTTCCCGCTTCCTTCGGGATTTTAGATTACTATTTTCATATAATCTCATTGTTTTTTTTAGCGGTTTATAATTCCGGAGTTTCTATTTCTATCTCTAAACGGCAGGTAGCCAGAATTCTATCAGTGATCCTTGGCCCAGACCTAACCACTCCGATACAGACCATTAGCACATCGCGAGGATCAGCCGCCTGACCGGTACCAGCTTCGTCATCAATGAGAAAAACGGTATAACGATAACGCTGGTCAAGTTTTCCGTTCAGGTCATAAACAAAAGGTTGCTCAAAAAAGACAACCTGGTCTGGATAATCACAAATACCATCATGATTACTGTCTAATAAGTTTAAGATCTGTTCATCAGTCAAACGGCGGAAATAGAGCGGGTTGGGGGTTTGGAGGTTTCCGTTAAGAAAAGGGATATCAATGCCTGTCGGCTGAGTCAGGTAATGTTCGCCAAAAGAACTCCATTGACCTGACCCAAAGAAATCTTCAATAGCTATCCGGGCGGCATCGAAGCCGGCTTCCGCAGCGTTAAAAGCTTCTTCTTGGTAGCGCATGGTGGCTGAAATCTTTGGTCCAGAGCTGGTTACGGTCAAAACAGCCACACCAACAGTTAGCATAAAGGCCAGAACCAGGATAACAGCGATGAGTCCTGAACCTTTTGGGTATTTGAGCAAGGTTTTTAAATTATAATCAGTAAAGCCAGGTTTAGCTTTGTTTAAAAAATTTCTTAACATTTTACCCTCATCTTTGCCCGGTGTTATAAAGGTTTAAACTCAGGTTTCTGAAG
>JACIYK010000178.1 GCA_014359965.1 Candidatus Aminicenantota bacterium | reverse complement strand
CCAGCCTTCGGGCCACTGATAAATCATTTTTAGTATCTAAGTTACTACCCATTACAGCGATTCTAAATCTTGTTTTGGAAAATATTTGGCAAGCAACAGCTGCAATTAATCTACTATCTTTCCCTCCCGTAAGTGAAACACCAACTCTAGAATTAATAAATTCTTTTCTCGCTATAACTCCTTCTAATAAGTAAGTTAATTTCTTTGAGAGTTGGTAAATATTGTTTTGTTTTGTATTAATGATATCGAATTCTAAAGGGACGAAACTTATTTTGTTGTTTTCTATATCAATTTTAATATATTCATACGGCATCAACCACTTTATATTCTTATTAATCGTTGAATTTCCCAATTGTGCAGGATAAAAAGGCCTCATTGCAATAAATTCAAATATTTTATAAATATCAATATGGTCTTTGTTTAAGATTAACTCATTTTCTATTGCTGAAAAAGAAGAAGATATAATTTTTCCACTATCAGTATAGAAAACATTTCTAGCCCCAAGGAAATCTGAGAAAATATATATAAAATTATTTTTTTTCACAATTATTATGTATTGGCCCAACAGACTCTTTTTCAATTCCATTATTTTTGATTCATTGAAAGATTCTAATATGTCCAATAGTGTTTGCTGAAAAGAAGGTTTGTTTATATCACATAGGTATCCTGTACCAGCTATCAGATCTTCATTTTTTTTAAATAACTGAAAAGTTCCTTCTCTTCCATAAATAATAAAATTCCCGTTCGTTCCAAGACGACATTGAAAATTAATTAGATAAGATTTCGGATCAATATGTACCGCGCCATCAAGCTTGATCAAAAAGTTTGACATTCAATTTTCTCCTTTTCGAGATGAGTGAGCAAGTTTTTATAATAAGTTGCTCTATTTGGCTAGATAATATTAAAATATTATTCTCATGACAATCGTTTCAAACCCAGAGAGTAATTTTTATTATGCTTCAACTTGCATCTTCTTAAGCTAAGTATTTTTATAAATTCCAGATCGGGAATTGCAATATAAACTATCAATAAATATCATCTAAATATTTATAAAATATATATCAGTTCGGTTTACCCCCCGACGCTCGGGGCCAAGCCCCGTAAGTTTTATCCATTTCCAACCTCTAAGGATATCAGGCACCACTGAGTATTAGGGCCAACATGCATCATCAGGTATGATTAGCCCATTAGGCTTAACATTTCTTTTCCCTCAAAAACGCACTCAACCCCGGTTTCTGGTATCCCATCAATAAGAATGACATCCCAAGGGGATCCATTATTAATAGATTGGATATAAGGACGCAAACTTTCTATGTCTTTTGGATTTGCTGGAAAGTACCTCAAATCAAGATTATGATCTAGTGATAAGGCGTGACTTTTCCTCTCCACAATTTCTTTCCATTCTTTACTGTTCTCTATAGATGTGACGAGGCACCCCATTTTTAGAAAAAACAAAGTTGAACCGCCCCCCATTCTAGAACTCTTATTCCAGGCTTAATGTTTCGCATGAGGGAATCAATAGCTGGCCAGCTTAGCAATTGAAGGCAAAAATCTATAACTTTACTCTTTGTAACTTGAAACTTAAGCCACCTGGAAAAATCTTTGGGGCGGAAAAAAGAATACCATAGAAAGAAGCCTATCTTTTTGGGCCATCCCCCTGTCATTTTTACCCCCTACTAATTATTTTAATTTCGCTCCTTTTCATATTTACCATCTAACTAAGCAAAAAGAAGCCCAATCCAATAAAGCTCTTATTAATTTATATCTAATCTTACATAATCTTACAATATAAGAACCTTTTTTTAAAACGAAAATATTTGAATAAAATATATAATGAATTTAAAATCCGCAATGATATACTTGCCGGCAAAAAAACCAAGAGAATTTCTTTGGTCCAGGCAAGCATAATTTTCTGCTAATTTATTATTGTTTCCAGTTATATTATTGAATACTAGATTATTATAAATCCCTCCTTGTTCAAAATAGAATTTAACTATCCACGCCATCTGGACATAATATTGAAACATAAAAAGCCTTAATTTAAAAGTTATATTAGTTATCAAGGTAGGCCGTGCCAACCTTGGTTCGTAGTTTGGCCATCGTCAACACTCCATTCTTAGCTCCTAATTAGCTGTCTGCGCCAGTTCTTGCTCCAAAGGCGGTCCCAGCTTATCAGCTCTTATATAGGCATTCTCACTGGCCCAGTCCTAAGGGTATTCGATTAGATAAGCAGTGACCAGTCTAAGTTACGACTCAATGGATGGAAACTCTCCATTCATTCTCCTCATCCATCTTATCTCCCGGTTGGTCCTCTCCAGAACATTGGTAGAGGAGATACGGTGCTTATCTATCTTCGGAGAGAAATATAACTGTAATGAGTCTTCCAGTTCTTCCTCTAAGCAGTGGATGGCATCACCATACTTCCCCTCATACTCCTCTTTGCAGCTTCTCACCACTACTTCTCGCCGGCTGAATCCAGAACTGTTTCGGCTGCTCCGCCAGATTAGCCTTATCGCGATGACGGACCTTAGCCAGGATGTTTTTAACATAAAATGCACATTGTACTTCCGCCAGGTTTCCCGGAACCACTTCTTCTTCACCGCTGCCTGTATTCCCTGTTGAACATCAGAGATCAACATCCCTACCAGGCTCACCCCACGCCTCTTTAGCTTCATCATAAACTACCGCCAGGAATTCTCACTATCCTCCCTTATCGGCTCTACCGCTAACACCTTCCTCTGCCCATTTAAATCTATCCCGTGCGCTATCATCACGGCTGAGGATACCACCCGGTTGTTCCGCCGAACCTTCTCATATGGTGTATCTACCCAGATAAATGTATATTCCGCCCGTAAAGGCCTCATCTAAAACTCCTCGACCCGCTCATCTAACCCCCTGGCTATCTCCAACACCTGTGAGGCTTAGATGCCCCCTATCCCTAAGCTCCTGGTCAGCTGCTCTACTTTCCTCGTAGATACCCTATTTACAAGAGCCTCATAACCCAGACTCAATAAGGCCATCTGAAAGCGATTCCTCTCCGTCATAAAAAACGGTACATAGCCTCCTTTACGAACCTTGAGAACCACCAGATACATCGTCCCAACCCAAGTGTGAAGCCTCCCCTACTGGTACCCGGAACGAATGGTCTTCCTTCCCTTGCTGTGCTAGCCGTTAGGTGCTCCTACCTTTGCTTCCACCTTCACCCGCATCAGCTCCGTCAACAACCACTCTAGCCTTGCCTTTTCGAATCTTCATTATTATCAACTTTCTGTATGGTGTCATATCCGGTGTAGACTAATGATGTTTGGTCTGAAGGCTATCTTCTGCTCTATCCCAAAGCTTCGTACAAAGTAGATAATAAGAAGCATGAAAATCAACCCGTTGGTTAAGGTCATCTCATAGGAGTAAGAGATAAGCCTCAGGCGGGTTTTCAAATCTATGTCTGTCCACTGATAGGGAGGGATATTTAGTCTCCTGGCCTAGCGCAGATTCTGTTCCGAAAGCGTGGTGGCATCGTAGACCTCCTTAAGAGCAACCTGGAAGTGCTGTAAGGGATAGAGTGGGTCAAAGTCATAGCAGGAGTTCCTGCGACCATAACGAGAAGGTTTATACTTAAGACTTAGCTTGTATTGCCTCAAGAAATAACGAACAGTAGATGGTTTAACCTCCAGGCCCTTCTCCCCCAGTATCCTAGCTATCCGGTCTCGGTCATAGCCGGTTCTTTTCCTTTCGGCTGCAATAAGTGCTTCCACCGCGGCTGAGGTTCTACCTTCCATCTCAGCAACAACTTCAGCAAAGTCTTGCGGGTGGTTCAAAATAATCTTGCTATCTCATATATGTTTCACGTCTCATCATCAGCTATGATTAGAGCCATATTGGGTAAATGCGGTGAGCTCTGGAAAAGTTCATGGTAGGCAGGGTCTATCCTTTCTGTCACTGGGGCTTCCACCTCGTTTCTTTTAAAAGTTGCAATAAAATGTAAAAGGGAGCGACAGTCCTGCTTTTCCCGGCACTCATCTGATTAATCTCTCTGCTTCTTCTGCCCCATCTCCAATCGTCGGGCTGTCGCTGCGTCACTCCCAGATACTGCCCTTGGCCTGGATACTGTGATTTAACCTGAAAGAATTTAGTGCTTGACCTAATTTATTAAATAGGTTATTAAAAATGGTAAGGAGCTGATATATTAACAGAATGAAAGTTTATTTTATAACTCGTTTTAGTATTTATGACCCAAACTTCAGAGGGTTTAGAATCACAAAGCAGTATGATCCAGCAGAATATGAACGCAGACTTTTTGATAAGAAAAGAATGGATTTCAAATTTGATGTATTTCGAGAAGTTACATTTCCATCAATAATAAATCAAGGATATAAGGACTGGATTTGGCATATTTATATTTCAGACCGCTTACTAACCGACTATATAAAACAACTTTTTGATTTAACGAAAGGGCATCAAAATATCAAGATATTTCAGGTAAAAGATTTTAAAGAATTTTTTGAGAAGACGTCTTGTTATGATTATAAAAAGCCGTTTGCCACGGTAAGAATTGATGATGATGATGCTTTAAGTCCTTTATTTGCAGAAAAATTGCAGAAATATGAAAAAAATGTTGGAAGTGTAATAAATTTCACAGATGGCAGATTAGCCAAATATATTCATGGCAAATTAAAGATAGGGAAAAAAATTTCTGAAAAAAATAATGCTCAAGGGCTTGCAGGTATTGGAATTAATATATATGCTTGCGGAAGACATTCTGATATTAATGAAAGATATAATGTAATTTATGACTGCTCACCCGAAATGTTCTTATTGATGTGCTCTTATTATACTGACACAAAACGAGGGTTCACTTTTCTTGAAAGGAATATCGAAAGGATAAAATATTTATTTAATTTGATAATAAAAGAACCAAATAAGAATCCTGAAATCTTAATTAATCTTTATAAAAAATATATAAAAAAATTAAGGTAAGAAAGGAAACGAAGACATTTACGTCCTATTTCGTATCAGTCTATACCAG
>JACIYK010000177.1 GCA_014359965.1 Candidatus Aminicenantota bacterium | reverse complement strand
TTGACCTTCAGCCCGCTCGGGAGTGTAGGAGTAAATAAATTCTGCGCCGTCAGGCTCAAACCAAAAGCTAAAAAAATAATCACCAGCCAGAACCTTATCCATTTTTTTCTTGAAAAAGCCATCTTCCCGGCTCCTTTTTGTTTATTTTTATTTTTCCAGGCCGCTTAAATCGCGGCCAGAGACATGATCAATTAGCGGCTCCTCAGGCAAAAAATTCTTCTGGCACAGCTTTAAGCCGGTTAATATCCAACAAGCGATTACGCACGTCAAATTTAAAAGCACAGCGTACCGAACATTGCTCACAGCCTGTGCAGGGATTATCAGGCAAGTTAAGAGAGCTGACCAGTTCATGGGCAGCGGCCAGGTTTTTATAGCCATAAGCATACATATAAGCCCGCATCATCTCCGGAATCGGCAGCGCTTTGGAGCACTGCGGCACACAACGCTGACAACCCTGACAGTAAAGTCCGGCCAGGTTTTGAGCTTCTCCAAGTTTCAGGTCGTATAATTCCTCTGGCGTGAGTTTCAGGTCCTTAACCACTTCCAGATTACTCTTCAGCTGGTCAAAGGTAGTCATGCCTGGTATGGCAGTGGTGATGTTAGGGTTGTTGAGGGCCCATTTCAACGCCGCCTTGGTATTGATTGGTTGTGTTCTCTGCTTATCCCAGAAAGCACCAGCCATGGTTTTCATGGCCACAATGCCAACACCTGCGGCAGCTGCTTCAGCTATGGCAGCATCCAGGTCTTTGAGGTAATCTTTTCTGAAATTGTAGCCAGTTAAAACAACATCGTAAATCTTGGCTTCTACGGCGGCCCTGATCACCTCAGGTTCGTTGGCATGAGTAGAAACACCAATGAAACGGGCCTTTCCCGATTTTTTGGCTTTTTCCATCACTTCCAGGTTTTCCGGTTTGAGCACGTTATCCCTTTTGCTCAGGTTATGAAGGTACAGGATGTCCACGTAATCCAGCCCCAGGCGTTTGAGGCTGATGTCCAGCAATTCCATAAATCTTTCGTCTTCTTTTACTTTAGTAGCAATGAAAAAGCTGTCTCGGGGCCGGCCTTTTATAACCTGTCCGATCATCTCTTCATTGCGACCCCGCTGGTAAACATTGGCTGTATCCAAATGTACCAGGCCCGAATCAAGAGCCGCGCGCACCAGCTCCGGATTGTCGGCATTCATCACCCCCATAGAAACCACCGGCAACACCACACCGGTGCGCCCCAGAGTTCTATAGATAAACCCTTCACGCCGGCCTCCGGGTGGCTGCGGTTCGCTGGAAGTTTGAGGCTTTTTCTGTGTTTCTTTACCCTTTTTCTGGTTATCAGCCAGAAGCAAGGATGTGGCACCTGTGGCCACTAGCCCGGTAAGTCCAAACTTTAAAAAATCGCGCCGGTTCAGGGCAGATCTCTTCATTTCCGTCCTCCTTTGTCTTCCAGATTACGTGAAAATTCTCTTCCGGTCAATACCATTATGGAAGCAGGCTGACCTCAAATTTGCCAGATTTTTTCTTCTTATCGCCGTTGAAATTTTGTGATACGATGGTTAAAGCTAAATTTTTTAAATTTAAATAACTTCTAAATAAAAAGGAAAAACCTTTATTAAGCTTTGTTAAAATTAAAAGCAGTGTCTGCCGGAGGAATAATGCTGGTCAGAAATCAAAAATCAACTTTTAAGTTTATTTTCTCTATTTTATTCCTTTTATTAACTACTGCTGCAGTAGTTCTTTCAGGCTCCTGTTCTAAAAAGCCAGAGCCTGCAGACTTGGTCATCCTCAACGCCCGCATCTACACGCTCAACCCGGCCCAACCCTGGGCCGAAGCTGTGGCCATAAAAGGCGAAAAAATAGTCTTTGTCGGCTCCAGCCGGGAAGCCCGACGCTACGTCGGTCGGGAAACCAGAGTCATGGAAGCCGGTGGTCATCTTTTGCTTCCCGGTTTTCAGGACAGCCATGTTCATTTCCTCAGCGGTTCGCTCAACCTCAACCGCGTGGACCTGGCTGGAACAAGAACCGTAGCAGAAATTCAGGAACGGATAAGAAAATTCGTCAGTGAACATCCAGATTTATCCTGGGTGCAGGGACGGGGCTGGATGTACTCTTCTTTCCCTGATCACATGCCGCACAAAAAATACCTTGATGAAGTCGTGCCTGACCGGCCAGCAATAATGCGCTGTGCTGACGGACATACAAGCTGGGTTAACAGTAAGGCGCTAGCCCTGGCCGGCATTACCCGCACAACTCCGGACCCGCCTGACGGAAAAATCGTGCGAGACGAAAAAGGAGAACCAACCGGCGCACTGCTCGAAGGAGCCAGCGTTCTGGTCAGCCGCCTGATCCCCGAGCCAACCGCGGAAGAAAAATACCAAGCCCTAAAGCTCGGCATGAAGGAAGCAGCCAAATGGGGTGTAACCGTAGCCCATGGTCTCGGCGGTGAGTTTGAAGAGCTGGAGCTTTTTGAGCGGCTGAAGAAAGAAGGGCATCTCTTGCTCCGTTTAATCATAGCCATGTGGGTGGGAGAGCCGGGACCGACGGAAAAAGATTTCCAGGCTTATGAAGAAGCCAGGGCTAGGTACAACGATAAATGGCTTAAAGTACATGGCATAAAACTTATGCTGGATGGGGTCATTGATTCCGGAACAGCAGCCATGTTAGCTCCGTACGAGGGTCAACCAGAAAACAGCGGAAAGCTTTTCTGGAAGCCAGAAGATTACCTTAATGCCGTGCTGGAATTGAGTCGCCGCGGCATTCCAATTTCCACTCACTCCATTGGTGACCGGGCCATTAAACTCACGCTTGAAGCTTATGAAATAGCTCTTAAAGAAAGCGGCCATCCAGAACTCCGGCACAAGATTGAACACGTGGAATGTGTGGCGGCAGAGGATTTTCCGCGCTTTGCCCATCCAGGAATAATCGCCAGCTTTCAGCCTCTTCATGCTGACCCGGACCCGGTCTGGATGACGGCCTGGATAAAGAACGTAGGTCCAGAGCGAGAACAAAGGGCCTTCCCCTGGAAATCGGTTATAAAAAACGGCGGTCAACTGGCCTTTGGCAGCGATTGGCCGGTAGTTACCATCAACCCCTGGCCAGGCGTTCAGGTAGCAGTAACCAGGCAGAGCTTACAGGGATATCCTGAAGGGGGCTGGGTTCCAAGTGAAAAGCTGAGGCTGGAAGAAGTAATCCTTGCTTACACTATTGGCGGGGCTTATGCCGTTAACGAAGAGGAGCTTCGAGGTTCCATAGAGCCAGGCAAACTGGCTGACCTGATTCTGGTTTCTCAGAATATTTTTGAAATCCCGGCCAACAAGATTTCAGAAACCAGGTCGCTGCTGACTGTGGTCGGAGGGAAGATTGTGCACCAGGAGCTGGGAAATTAGGAAACAGGTATTGTCTCCCCCGTTTTTCCCCGGGCCAGCGAAGCAAAAATACCCAGAAAATTAAGTATGGCAAACAGACCAAAAGTTAACCGCAAACTTTTCATGAACAGGGGAAATTTCTCCGGGGTTATCCTCACGTTGCCCATGACCACGGACATAATCATCATGGTCAACCCAAGGCTGAGCATCTGACCAACCATCCGCATGGTGGCCAGTGTGGCTGAGGCCACACCATAATACCTGGGCCCGACCGAACCCATCACCGAGTTTGTGTTAGGAGAAGAGAACAGGCCAAAGCCCACACCCAGAAAAATCAGGGCCAGAATAATCCAGATCAGGCTGGTCTCCGGACGAATAAAAACCAGGGCCAGTAAACCTACCACGGTCAACTCCATCCCGCCAGAAGCCAGCAGCCGTGGGTCAATGCGGTCTGAAGCCTTCCCTGAAACCGGGGAAACTATCGCTTGGAACACCGGCTGGGCAATCAACACCAGACCGGCGGTTCTCGGCGAAAGACCGTGAAGATACTGAAGATAAAGACTCAGAAGGTAGGCTACCGCCGAAGTGGAGCTATAATTTATGAGTGCTGCCAGGTTAGAAAAAGCAAACACCCGGTTTTTTCGAAAGAGAGAAGTATCAAACACCGGGTTTTGTTGCTGGCTTTCAAAAAAGAAGAAAAAGACCAGCAAAATTACTCCAGCCACAGTCAGGAAAATAGCATAAGGTGAAGGCAAACGGGAAAAACCTATCATAAAGCTGACCAGGCCACAGGCGTAAAGAGCTGTTCCGGGCCAGTCAAAAGACCGGGTTTCTTCTCCCTGATGCCGGCCATCATTTTCAAACGCCCGGCTGACCAGCACCAGAGCAACTAAACCCACTACCAAGGTAACAAAGAATATACTCCTCCAGCCAAACTGCTGCACCAGAAAGCCGCCGGCTACCGGTCCAAGGGAAAGTCCGGTATAAACAGCTGCCGTGTTGATGCCCAGCACCTGGCCTCTTTTTTGCGGGGGAAAGGCCGTGGTCAGCAGAGCTACACTGGTAGCAAAAATCATAGCTCCGCCAAGCCCTTGAATAAGGCGGAAGATAATGAGTGAAGCACCAGAAAAGGAAAGCCCGCTGAGCAGGCTGCCAAGCATAAACGTAATCAGGCCCAGGATAAAAATGCGTTTTCGACCGAGCTGGTCAGAGAGCTTGCCCATCGGCAGGAGAAACACGGCCGTGGTCAGAAGATAAGCCGTAACCGTCCAGCCCAGAGTAATAGAACTGAGGTTAAAAGTCCTGGCCATGTCTGGCAGTGCCAGGTTCAGAGCTGCTCCCGTAAACGGAGTCAAGAAAGAAGCCAGCGTAGAAGCAATAAGGATAAATTTCCTTGTTTTATCAAGCTCCACGACTTTCTCTCCGTCTTCACCCCGGTTTTAAACCATATTCTTTTACAAAATCAGCCTTCCTGCAAGACCAGAATTAAAATTTTTCGCCACGTTGATTTTTGCCCTCAACCATAAATATTGCATCTTCCTGATAAACAATAAATTAAAATTTATCGCTCTTTATTCTCTTTTTCCTGACTTTGAGCTATAATTAAATCAACAAATCTTACCAAAATAGTAGGAGATAACATATGGTCATCGCTGAGCTGGCTATTTTCCCCACTTCAGAAGGTCCTTCGGTCAGCCATTATGTCAGGGAGGTAATAAAGGTCATTGAAAATTCCGGACTGAAGTCAGTAACTGGCGCCATGGCTACCACCATAGAAGCACCCGACCTGGAAAG
>JACIYK010000176.1 GCA_014359965.1 Candidatus Aminicenantota bacterium | reverse complement strand
TTTGCATCTTATTATTCCTTAAAAGCCATAAAATAAATAGCATAAATTTATTGAAATGTCAAATGAAATATATTAGATATTTGAAAAGAAGCAAATTAAAAGCTGGTTTTGATCTTTCTTCTGGCGATGCGGAAGGTAGGCCCGGAGCTTAATTAAAAAAATATATGAAATTAAAAAGTAGCTTTGTATTATAAATCATAGAGATTATTTCAGGAGGTCAAAAAATGTTCCAAGGTAAGGCTGACAGGAAGTTAACAGGATTAGTGGTGATGTTTTTTATTTTGCTGGCTTTTATTAGTTGTCGTGGCCATTTGAAACAGGATTATCCGATAAAAAGCGGTCAGCTAACAGATTTTCAGTTCAATGATAATTTCTGGAGTAAAAGAATAGAGACAACTGTAAAGGTTACTATTCCCCATGTTTTTAAGATGGAAGAAACAACGGGAAGGATAAAGAATTTTGAGATTGCGGCACCAGGAGGCCAGGGAGATTTCTGCTCTAATTATCCTTTTGACGACTCTGATGTCTATAAAGCTATTGAAGCTGCTTCCTATGCTCTGATGCTCCGCTATGACCCAGAGCTTGATAAATATCTTGATGAGTTGATAGCTAAAATAGCTGCTGCTCAGGAAAAAGATGGTTATCTTTATACAGCCAGAAGCATCAAAGATAAGGGTGGTAAAATTCCCCTGGAGCACTGGGTAACTGACAAACGCTGGGAAAGAGAAAAGGATGCTCATGAACTTTATAACGCCGGGCATCTTTATGAAGCAGCTGTAGCTCATTACCAGGCGACGCACAAAAAGACTCTGCTGAACGTGGCTTTGAAAAATGCGGAGCTTATTTTGAGAGATTTTGGTCCTGGTAAAGTGATGCTGCCGCCCGGTCATCAAGAAATAGAAATAGGCCTGGTTAAGCTTTACAGACTAACCGGAGAGAGAAAATACCTAGACCTGGCCAAATTTTTCTTAGACCAGCGCGGGAATGAAAAAGGGCACAAGCTTTACGGTTTCTACTCTCAGGACCATAAGCCAGTAAAACAGCAGACCGAAGCCGTTGGCCATGCCGTCAGGGCTGCTTACATGTACTCAGCTATGGCTGATGTGGCCGCGCTTACCGGTGACCAAGAGTACGTTCAGGCTCTGGATAAACTCTGGGAAGATGTGGTCTTCAGGAAGATTTATCTTACCGGTGGAATAGGTGCCACCGGTGCCTGGGAAGGCTTCGGCCCCGCCTACGAGCTTCCCAACGCTTCTGCCTATGCAGAAACCTGTGCCTCTATTGCCAATGCTTTCTGGAACTACCGGATGTTCCTGCTGCATGGTGAGGCCAAATACCTGGATGTATTTGAACGCATCATTTACAACGGCGTTCTATCAGGTGTTTCTCTCTCAGGCGACAGGTTTTTTTACTCCAACCCCCTGGCTTCTTTTGGTCAGCATGAAAGGACCCCCTGGTTTGGTTGTGCCTGCTGTCCACCAAACATCGCCCGGTTCATTCCGCAGATTGGTCAGTATGTCTACGCCACTTCCGGGGAAAAACTCTTTGTCAACCTCTATGCCCGCAGCCAGGGTCAGGTAATTATGGATGACCTCAAAGTCAGCCTGGAACAGGAAACTGAGTATCCCTGGAACGGTGAAGTTAAGATTAAAATCAACCCGGAAAAAGCAGATGACTTTTCTATTTACCTTAGAATTCCAGGCTGGGCCGTTGGTCAGCCCATTCCCGGGGACCTTTATTACTTTGCTGAGAAGTTGGAAACCCGTCCAATAGTCAAAGTGAACGGGCAGGAAATTGCTTTGAATTTGGAAAATGGGTTCTTACCGATTAGCAGAAAATGGCAACCTGGTGATTTGATTGAGATTAGTTTGCCGATGGAACCGCGCCGGGTGCTAGCTAACGAGAAGGTAAAAGCTGACCAGGGACTAGTAGCCATTCAGAGAGGACCAATTGTCTACTGTGCCGAATGGCCAGATAATAACGGTCGTGTGACTAACCTGCTTCTCCCGGATGGAGCTGAATTGAAAGCTGAATTCAACCCTGAACTTTTGGGAGGGCTTACGGTTGTAAAAGCCAAAGGGCAAGCTTACTCTGTGGAGAAAGGTAAGGTAGTCAAGAAAGAACAGGAAATAACTTTGATTCCTTATTATGCCTGGGCCCATCGCGGCCGGGGTGAAATGGCTGTCTGGATAGCCAGAGAGGAAGCAAAGGTAAGACCTAAGCCCGAACCGGCTCTCTATTCCAGAGCTAAAGTTAAGGCTTCTGAAGGGGCACGGGGAGCCAGGTTTATCAACGACCAGTACGAACCGGAAAATTCTAACGACCATTCTGTTGGCTATCTCCACTGGTGGCCGAAAAAAGGCACCACAGAGTGGGTCATCTATGAATTTGATTCACCGGTCCGCCTTTCTGAGGCAGCTGTGTACTGGTTTGATGACACGGGAGAAGGAGAGTGCCGGGTACCGCAGAGCTGGAAACTTTATTATCTCAGGGGAAAAGACTGGGTGCCGGTAAAAAATACGGATGAGTACAAAACAGAAAAAGATAAATACAACAGGGTCAGGTTCTTACCGGTAGTGACGAGAGGAATTAAGATAGAGATTGTCTCTCAGCCAGAGTTTTCATCTGGTATCCAGGAGTGGATTGTCCGCTAATCTGAAAACGGGCTGAAGCTAGGAGAAAAATAATTTTCTCCGCCGGGCTGAAGAAAATTGGTCAGCCGGTTGGAGTTTTATCAGAAGCGGAGGTTATTATGTTTACCCAGAATCATCACCGGATGATAAAAATTAGAAAACACAATGGCAGCAAGATAAACAGCAAGCTGACCTGGTGGCTACTGTTTGTCCTGGTTGGTTTGAGCCTGGCCCTTCCGGCTCAGAATAGAGTTGAAAAACAGGTCATAAAAAATTTTTCTTTTGAAGAATTGAAAAACGACCGGCCGGTTAGCTGGCGTCCCGTAACTTACCAGGGAAAAGCTAATTTTGACGTTGACTATCCGGCTCATTCTGGACAGAAAAGCGTAAAAATATCTTCAAGCACCGGGGCCGATGCTTCCTGGTCAACGGTGGTTCAGGTTCGGCCATTTTCAAAGTATCGTTTAACTGGCTGGATAAAAACAAAAGATGTAATGTCTACCGGCGGAAAAGGGGTGCTGCTCAACATTCATGGAATAGAAAAATTACAGACGAAGGCTCTAATTGGTACTAACGACTGGACCAAAGTTGAACTGGTTTTTGACACTGAACTTAACGATGCTCTTCAGGTCAACTGTCTTTTTGGTGGCTGGGGGAAAGCTACGGGTGAAGCTTGGTTTGATGATATAACCTTAGAATTTTTGTCCGGTCGGACCTTAAAACCGCAGGCTACTATCTATGCTGACCAGAAATTGGCTCCTGTTTCTAAATATATTTATGGTCAGTTTATCGAGCATTTAGGCCGCTGCATTTATCAGGGAATCTGGGCTGAGATGTTAGAGGACCGGAAATTTTATTATCCAGTAGGCTCGGCCGATTCACCCTGGAAAATATATGGTGAGCCTCATTCTCTTCATATGAACCCGCTTTTGATCTACTGCGGGGTGCCGGTTCCAGAAATCAGGCTAAAAGGTGATGGGCAGCCAGCAGGGCTTTTTCAGGCAGGGCTGGCCCTTCAGGCAGACAAAAAGTATACTGGAAGAATTGTTTTAGCGGGAGACCCGGGAGTCGCACCAGTAAAAGTCAGGCTGGTCTGGGGAGATGGCAAGAATGACAGTCAGGTTTTTACTATAGAGGAAGTTAAGCCTGATTATGAGAAATATTATTTTTCTTTTACCGCTGGAAAAACTACCAACCAGGCTCGTCTGGAAATTGTCAGCGAGGGCAGTGAGGCTTTCCGGTTAGCGGCTGTTTCCTTGATGCCGGCTGATAATCTTGAAGGCTTCAGACCTGAGGTGATCAAACTTCTTCGTGAGCTGAATTCGCCTGTATATCGCTGGCCGGGCGGAAATTTCGTTTCGGGCTACAACTGGAAAGATGGGATAGGTGACCCTGACCGCAGGCCGCCTCGCAAGAACCCGGCCTGGCAAGGTATAGAGCCAAACGATGTTGGCCTTCACGAATTTATGACTTTTTGTCGTCTGGTTGGAGCTGAACCATACATAGCGGTTAATAGCGGTCAGGGAAATGAAACTCTGGCAGCTGAAGAAGTGGAATACGTAAATGGCTCAGTCGAAACGCCCATGGGAAAATGGCGGGCACAAAATGGACATCCCGAACCATTTGGTTGCCGCTTCTGGTCTATAGGCAACGAAATGTATGGCGACTGGCAGCTTGGACACATGCCACTTAAAGATTATGTCAAACGCCACAACCGTTTTGCTAAAGCTATGAAAGCTGTAGACCCGAGTATAATTCTCGTAGGCGTGGGAGCAGTGGGAGAGTGGAGTGTGGGCATGCTTAAACATTGCTCTGATCATATGCAGCTTATTAGTGAACATTTCTACGTACAGGAAAAGCCTGGCCTTCTCAGCCATGTTTATCAAGTACCGAGAGCCATAAGAAGAATAGCCGAGGCTCATCGTCGGTACCGAAAAACAATTCCAGAACTTAGAGGTAAAGACATCAAAATTGCGCTGGATGAGTGGAATTACTGGTATGGACCATATGTATACGGTGAACTGGGTACACAATATTTTCTGAAAGATGCCCTGGGCATCGCCGCTGGACTCCACGAATACTACCGCCAGGCTGACATTATTTATATGGCCAATTATGCTCAGACAGTAAACGTCATTGGAGCTATTAAAACTTCCAAGACCGAAGCAGTTTTTGACACCACCGGGCTGGTGCTCAAGCTTTATCGTAATGAATTCGGCACTGTACCGGTGAAAATCACCGGGCAGCCCGAACCTCTGGATGTGATGGCCGCCTGGAAAGAAGACGGAAAGGTACTGACCGTGGCCGTGGTTAATCCTACCCATGAACCCCAGAAAATTTCTTTGGATTTCAAGAATTTCTCTTTGATTAAGGTGGAAAAAATTTTCCGAATTACTGGCTCCAGTGAAAAAGCCTGCAACGTTCCTGGGCAGGATCCTGAAGTAAAAATTGAAGAAATTGGCGAAGATTTTCATCCCGAATCGTTAACTGTGGTACCTCTGAGCATTACCCTTTACCAACTTGCAGGTAAATAATTAATGGTTATAAAT
>JACIYK010000175.1 GCA_014359965.1 Candidatus Aminicenantota bacterium | reverse complement strand
GATGGTTATGAAAGAAATCCTGAAAGAATACGACGCTGACTGGCGGGGCCTGGGTGTTATCCCGCACAGCGGGCTGAAGTTAAAAGATGAATACGCTGAGTTTGATACCCTTCACCGCTTTAACCTGAAACTTGAACCCCTGAAAAAAATCAAAATTTCCCACCGGACAGCCTGCCGTTGCGGTGATGTACTCAAGGGTCTAATCAGGCCAGAACAGTGCCCGCTGTTTAAGAAGGTCTGCACACCTGATAGCCCACAGGGGCCTTGCATGGTTTCTTATGAAGGAGCCTGCCTGATAGAATTTAAATATTCTTCACGGAGTTTTTGACCATGAAAAAAGTCAGCCTGGAGATGGGTAGCGGCGGACGTCTCATGCGAGAATTTATTGCCGAAAGGTTGCTTCCAGCCTTCAACAATCCAATTCTTAGACGCCTGCACGATTCAGCTCTACTTACTGAAGGGTGGGCCTTTACCACCGATTCTTACACCGTGGACCCTATTTTTTTCCCCGGTGGAGACATCGGCCAGCTGAGCGTTAACGGCACAGTAAACGACCTGGTAGTTTCCGCAGCCAAACCGCTTTATCTTTCTCTAGCCCTGATAATTGAGGAAGGGTTGGAGTTTGATTCTATTGAAAAAATTCTTCTTTCCATAAAAAAAGCCGCCCAGAAGAATCGGGTTAAAATCGTTACTGGTGATACCAAAGTAGTACCAAAGGGCCAGGGAGACAAAATTTACATCAACACTGCAGGTCTCGGTCAACTTTTGGGCTTCCCCCAACCAGAAAAAGCCCAGCCCGGTGATAAGCTAATCGTTACGGGAAACATCGGTGAACATGGCCTGGCCATTATGCTGGCCCGTAACGATTTCCGTCTTATTTCAGAAGTTAAAAGTGACTGTGCTTCCCTACTTTTTCTTCTGCCCACCTGGGAAAAAGGTGTGCTCTGGATGCGGGACATTACCCGGGGAGGTCTAGCTACCGTTCTTTCTGAGCTGGCTGAAAGCGTAAACTACCCGGTGCTGGTAGAAGAAGAAAAAATCCCCTATTCAAGACCCCTTCAGGGAGCCGTGGAAATCCTGGGTATCGACCCGCTTTACCTGGCCTGCGAAGGTCGCGCCCTGCTTGTGGTTCCTGAACAAAAGGCTGAAACCATACTCAAGATGATAAAAAGACATCCCCTAGGCAAAAAGGCTGCCATCATCGGTGAGGTTCAGGACCGAATAGGCAAAAAAGGAGAAGCCTTGCTGCGCACCCTCTCTGGCGGGTACAGGCTTCTGGAGCCACTTACTTCCGAATTGCTTCCCAGGATTTGTTAGGCGCCAGACCCTACAGCTGTTTATTCTGTTTTTTGTACCACTCTATGGTCAGCTCCAAACCTTTTAAAAAATCAACTTCCAGTTCAAAACCAAGCAGTTCCCGGGCCCGGCTTGTATCTGCATAAGAATCCTTTATATCTCCAGGCCGCGGGGCTTCGTAAACAGGCTCAAGATGGGGGTTCAATCGACTTGTAATCAGCTGAGCCAGCTGGCTGATGGTCACTCTTTCTGAAGAACCGATGTTAAACGTCTCCCCCCGGAATTTTTCCGCCTCAGCTGCTAACAAATTAGCCTTTACCACGTTACTCACATAAATAAAATCCCGCGATTGCAGACCATCTCCATATATCACTGGCGGCTGATCATTAAGGACCCTGTTAATAAAAATAGGAATCACAGCAGCATACTGGGAATGGGGGTCCTGGCGGGGACCGAAGACATTAAAATAGCGCAGGCAAACTGCGTTGAAATTATAAAGCCGGCTAAAAACCTGGATGTATTTTTCGGAAGCTAACTTCTGAGCCGCATATGGAGAAAGAGGCTTGCCCTCGTGACCTTCTTTCTTGGGGAAAATCGGGTCATCACCATACACGGCAGAAGACGAGGCAAAGACAAAGCTTTTTACTCCGCTTTGCCCGGCCGCCAGAAGCAGGTTTAAAGTACCGGTCAGGTTTATCTCATGAGCCAGTAGCGGTTCAGCCACAGACCTAGGCACTGAAGCCAAGGCTGCTTGATGCAGCACAACTTCAACTCCCTGACAGGCTTTAAAACATAGTTCTCTGTCCCGGATATCACCGCGGATGAGTTCTATTTTATCTAACCAACCCCTTATGTTTTCTTCCCGGCCGGTGGAAAAATCATCCACCACCCTTACCTGACAGCCGCTCTTCACCATCGCTTCTACCAAATGAGAACCGATAAAGCCGGCTCCGCCGGTTATTAGATATTTCTGGTACCTGGGCATGATTTCCACCTCAAAAATCTTTATCTAAATAGCCAAGTTTTTTCAGCCCAGCAATAACCTTTTGGGCACTTTCCTCCAGCGTTTCTTTATCTGTTTCCAGCACAATCTCGGGGTTTTCTGGTTCTTCGTAGGGGTCAGAAATGCCGGTAAATTCCTTAATTTCACCCCGGATGGCTTTCTGGTACATGCCCTTGACATCACGGGCCATGCATACTTCCAGCGGGCATTTGACATAAACTTCCACAAAATCACCAATCTCTCGACGGGCTTCAGCTCTAATCTCTCTATAAGGAGAAATGAAGGAAGTGAGCACAGCCACCCCATTTCTGGTCAGCAGCTTGGCTACGAAAGTTACTCTTCTGATATTTTCATCACGGTCTTTTTTGGAAAAACCAAGGTCTCGACAGAGACTCTGTCTGACGACGTCTCCGTCAAGCCTTTCTACCTTCAGGTTTCTTGCTCTTAATATTTCCGCTACCCGGTCCGCTACCGCTGATTTGCCTGAACAGGGCAGACCGGTAAACCAGAGAGTAAACCCTTTTTGTTCCTGACACATCTATGACTCCTTTTTTGTTTTGATTTTAATTAGTAGCCTAAACAAAACTCAGACTGAAAGTTATCCAGCATCACCACAAACTTTTTCCCTGCAGCCCCTGAACCTCTGGACCTTCCAGAAGCGTCAAAATAGTAGGAGCAATGTCCAGAATATTAGCGTTCTGCACCCGGCCGCCAGGTCTTTCAGGATCGTACAGGATGTAAATTCCTTCATAATCATGGACAGCATCATCTGGTCCAGTGTCGTTTTCCTCGAGGTATAAAGAACCGTATCCCAGGGTGCCGGCCGAGCGCCAGTACAAATCGTCAAAATAGACCATCAGGTCTGGATAATCACCGTTCAATTCCGGATAGTGCTCCTGAGGCTTAATGACCACTGTTTTCCATTCTTCGCCCTGCGGACCGCGGATAGCTTTTATTCTTTCAGCCAGCTCATCTCGAACCGCTTCATAATCCTCAGGCTTGATGATGCCCTGCGGCTCGCGTCCCTCAACATTTAGGAAAATCCGTGCATAATAACCACCCCATCCCCAGGCTCTAGTTTTACTCCAGTCAATCTTAAGCTTTTCCACATTCTGGCCTTTTTCTGGCGGCTCTGTGACCACCAGGTCTCCCTGCTCAATCAGCCAGTCGTTGATGCAAAAAGCACCTTTCATTCTTTTGGCTCCATGGTCAGAAACCACCAAAACTGCAGTCCGGTCATCTATCTTTTCCAGCAGGCGGCCGATGTTCTCATCCAGAAATTTATAATAATCAAAGATAGCGGTCTCAAAGGGGTTGCCTGGTTCATAGAGGTGATGTTCCCGATCCATGAACTTCCAGAAAGCATGATGCATGCGGTCAACGCCAATTTCCACAAACCAGAAAAGCCTCCAGTTCTTATCTTCAATCAGATAATCAATTACCTGAAAATGATTGGTGGTCATTTGGTAAATTTCCTGCAGCACCTGAGCCCGGTCCTGGGTGCGAAAGACCACATCAAAAATGAAACCGCCAAACCTGTCCTCTAGCTCCTGCTTAAAGCTTTCAGGATAGGTATAGGGTTGCTCCTTTGACGGGGTGATAAAGCAGGAAATGAGCTTCCCTTTGACCGGCTTTGGCGGATAGCTGGGCGGAACGCCAACCAGGATAGACTCTTTCCCCTGTTCGCTGAGATAATCCCAGACTGTCTTCTCTTTGATGGTTGTCGAATTGGCAATCCACATTCTGTTGTAGGAATATCCCTGACGGTGCCGGAAACCGAAGAGACCAAGTTGCCCAGGGTCACGACCAGTGGCCATGACCATCCAGGCCGGAATGGTGATGGGAGGGTCACAGCTTCTCAGGTTACCGTATACCCCATTTTCCATCAATTTCTTAAGATGCGGAAGTTCCTCAGCCCTCTCAAAAACTAGGGCCGGCGGTGCACAATCCAGGCCGATGACCAGCAATCTTTTTTGTTTCAAAGCTTCTCACCTTTCATTGGGTCTTAAAACAGGATCTTAAATTTTAATCAATCATTAAACGGATTTTCAAACGAAAGAATAATCCGGGCTACTTCAGGTCTCATCAACTCTGGAGGCGGAACCTCACCTTTGAGCAAAAGTTCACGAATTCTGGTGCCAGAAAACTGGATATGTTCTGAGGGCGGATGAGGGCAGGTCTTTTCATTTTCTATAGAATGGCATTTCCGACAGAAAAAGAAAGATTTAAAAAACAGGGGCACAATGCCCAGGTCAGGGAATTCTTCGAAGATTTCTTGAGCAGCATAAGGCTGGTAATAATTGCCTACACCAGCATGGTCCCGACCGATGATAATATGAGTACAACCAAAGTTTTTGCGGATAATGGCATGGTGAATAGCCTCACGGGGGCCAGCGTACCTCATTTCCATTTTCAATATGGCCATCACTGCCCGTTCTTTTAAGTAATAATTTTTTATCAATTCATCATATGAAGCCAGGATAACTTCATCCTTGAAATCACCCTTTTTCTTACGGCCTATGACCGGGTTGATAAAAAGACCATCCGTAAAGGTCAGGGCTGTTTTCTGCACATACTCATGTCCCAGGTGTGGCGTATTCCTAGTCTGAAAGCCAACCACCGTTTTCCAGCCCTTCTCTTTGAACAGAATCCTGGTTTCTTTCGGAGAAAGACGGTAGCGGTCATAACGAGTGGGCAATAGATTTAGTAAGTCAATTTTTCCCCCCAGAAGCAGGTCTTTCATCTGGTAAACCCTGGCCACACCAGGATGTTTCGGGTCAGTGGTACCATAAACCTTCTGGCAGAACTTTTCTTTGTTATAATCATAGACATCTTCAACCATCATGGCCGCCACTGGCTGGCCCTCTTCTGCTCGCAGCAAAATTTGCTGGCCTGGCTCTATTTTCTCGGCCATTTCCCTGGAGACATCCAGAATTATGGGTATGGTCCAGG
>JACIYK010000174.1 GCA_014359965.1 Candidatus Aminicenantota bacterium | reverse complement strand
AAACCGGCCAAGGTAGTGTAATATTTTTTTTCCGGAATGCCCAGATTTAATTTTTCGTTGATTTCTTTGATGGAAGCGGAACCCTTGATGATGTATTCATCATCACTTATTTTCTGGTACCAGTCTTCAACATGACGGTCATATTCATCTCTGATATCACCAACAATTTCTTCAATGATGTCTTCCAGAGAAACAATACCTTCAAAACTGCCGAATTCATCCACCACCAGGGCCAGGTGAATAGCCTGTTCCTGCATTTGTAGCAGGACTTTCTCAATGGTGGCCAGTTCTGGTACAAAAAGCGGTTTCCTAAGGCAGGAGCGCAGATGGAATTCTTTGTCAGAATGCAAAAACGGAAGAATATCCTTGACATGGAAAAGCCCTTCTATGTTATCAATGGTCTCGCGGTATACGGGATAGCGAGAAAAGCCGCTTTCCTGGATATTTTTTATAACTTCTTCCAGCGTAGAGTTGAGCTCGAGAGCTTTCACTCTGGTTCTGGGGACCATTATTTCTCTGATCGGCCGGTGGCTGAGGTTCAAGACCCCAGCCAACATTTTTTTTCTCAACAGGGAAAGACCTTTCACCCCTGAACTGATAACCAGCTTGACTTCTTCCTCGCTCAGGTGATGGCTAAAAATGCTTCCGCTTATTTCTTCTGCCGGCAGGAATAATCTGGGCATTAGGCCGAAAAACTTAATCAGCGGGTAAAACAAAAAATAAATCGCCCGGATAAAGTAAATACTCATAAAAGAAATTTTTACCGGACGGTGGGCAGCCAGGATCTTTGGGTTTATTTCTCCAAAGATTAAAATTGACAAAGTAGTAAAAAGAGTGGCCAGGATAACAGCCTGATTCTCGTTCGGGTAAAAGCTGACGAATATAGAAGTTGCTATGGAAGCGGCCGCAGCGTTGACCAGCGTGTTGCCGATGAGAATAGTGGCCAGGAGGTCGTTAATCCTGGCCAGGCTTTTCTTGACCAGCCTGGCTTTTTTTGAGCCCTGTGAGTCAAGGTATTGAAGGGTATATGGGTTGAGAGAAACAAAAGCTGTCTCCGAGGAAGAGAAGAGAGCACTCAGCAACAGAAACAGCAAAAAAAGTCCTGTGCGAAACCACATCGGAGGTAGATTAAAAGCTTGAATCCTTCTTAAGATTTTTTAAACAGGCAGCGATGGTCTGGTTTAGTTTGGCACTGATCTTATCTGCTGGATAGCAGGTAGAAGCTGAAAGTTCACTGATAATAAGTTCCCGTGCTTTTTCCATCATCTTTTTTTCTCTGAAGGACAGAGGCTTAATCTGGCTGAGCAAAAATAAACTTTTGTAAACCACAGCGATATCTTCTAAATGACCTGACTTCATCAGGTTAAAATTTCCCTTATAACGGTCTTTCCAGTCAGTGTTTATATCAACCTGACAGTTTCTGAGAAACGAGAAGAATTTGTTCATGTTTTTGGCGGGCAGAGGCTTTCTGAGCCCGATTTCCTCTATGGAGGAATAAGGGATGACGACCAAGGTGTTATTGCAGAGAAGCCTGATATGCAGCGTGCGGAAAACCTGCCCGTTAAAAGATTCTTCCTGAATGTCCTCTATAATTCCTAATCCCTGAGCGGGGTAAATGACCTTATCGCCAACCTTTAAGGAATTCATGATACTAAAATTATAATTTATAGAGGGGGTATAGTCAATTGAAAGCTTCTTTCAGGTTGTCGAGCTACCAGCTAAAAATTATCAGCAGCTCAAAATCACAGTCGGAAATGTCGATCACAGAACTTGGCAGGCCAATTTCTATCTTCTTGTTTTCTTCACTTGACAGAACTGCTTGTTTTCGTTTAAGATACAAACTTAATTCTACTGGTGAGAGTGGACAATGAAGAGGACGTTTCAACCTAATAACCGAAGAAGAAAAAAGACTCATGGTTTTCTAGTCCGCATGAGCACTAGAGGTGGCCGGAAGGTCATAAAAAATAGAAGGGCAAAAGGACGCAAAAGACTAGCGGTCTGATGGATGAACGCCTTAGACCGAGCGAGAGAATCCGGAAACGTACGGAATTTATTGATTTATACAGGAAGGGCTGCCGGATAAAAGGGAAATACTTTCATCTGGTTTATCAGCCAAACGAGCTTGGGATTTCCCGGCTGGGTGTGGTAGTAAGCAAGAAAATTGGCAAAGCGACTGTACGGAACAGAATAAAAAGATGGTTCAGAGAAGTTTTCAGAAGAAACAAGGAATTGCTGGCCAGGCCGGTGGACCTCGTGCTGATTGCCCAGAAGGACATCCTGGAGCTGGATTGGGAAAAGCTGGTGAAAGAGTACAGACAAACGATTAAAAAAATAGCTAATTAAGAAAACTAGAATATTGGAATTGAGATGAAATATATAGCTCTCGGTATTATAAAATTGTATCAACTGCTAATCTCTCCCCTGCTTGGGCCTCATTGTCGCTATTATCCAAGCTGTTCAGAATACACTTATCAGGCGATAAAGAAGTATGGTTTGATAAAGGGGGGCTGGTTAGGGGGGAAAAGAATTCTCAGGTGTCATCCCTTTCATGAAGGGGGAATTGACCCTGTTCCTTAAGAGGAGACAATGGAAAGACGTTTAATCCTGGCCATCGTGCTTTCTTTTCTGGTGCTTTTTCTCTACCAATTAATTTTTATCAAACCGGCGCAAAAACCCGAGTCCGTAATGCAGAAAACGCCGGCAGCAGTGACTCAACCAGCAGCAACCCCCGCAGAAGAAAAATCTCTTGAAACAAAGCCTGTAGCTGCCTTTAAAGAGAAAGAGGGTATGCTCAGTCAGGTTCTTGAAGATACGGCAGAAAGAATTATTAAAGTAGAGACTCCCCTTTATATAGCTGAGTGGAGCAACCGGGGCGCAACCCTCAGAAGCTGGAAGCTTAAGCATCATCTTAAAAGTCTTCCTACGAAGGAGAAGCCAGAGCCGGAATGGTTGGACCTAGTCCCAGAAACGGCAGCTAAAACAGGACTGTTTCCCTTTTCTCTGAAGGTTGAAACCCCAGAACTGACAGAAAAAATTAACCAGGTTCTCTACCTGGTCAGGGGAGAGAATTTAAGTCTCAGCCAGGGGGAGACGGGGACTTTAATATTCGAGTATTCCGATGGTAATAGTATAAAAATCAGAAAAGAGCTGGTGTTTAACGGCCAGGATTACAATTTTAAAATCCGCAGTACAATGGAGGTTGGTGGCCGGGAAGTTAAGCCCATTATAATCTGGGGACCAGGTATCGGAACGTTGAGCCCGGAAGAGCTTAAGCAGAAATTCAGTGCCAATCGCGGTGTAGCTTTCCTCAGCCAGAGAAACAAAAAGGTTTATAGAGTTCAGGAAAAGAAAATCGGCCTGGAAAACGAAGCCCATCGCTATCTGGATCTGGCTTGGGCGGCTTATGAAGAAAACTACTTTGCCTCCATATTTTTGTTAGAACCTGGAGACAATCAGGCTTTTGCCTACCGGATAGACCTGGCTGAGCCTCAGGCCGATGGTAAGACAGTGGTAGTTCCCTATTATTATTTGGGACTGGTTAATCCAGTAGAGGTTTATCTTGGTCCTAAAGAATATGACAGACTGGTGGCTTATGGTCATCAGACGAAAAAAATTATCAACTTCGGCTTTTTTGGCGGAGTGGCGGAGCTATTATTGGTGGCCACCAAATTTTTTCACCGCTACTTTCCCAACTGGGGTGTGGCTATCATCATCATGACCTTTATCATAAAAATTCTGTTCTTCCCGCTTACCTACAGCTCCACCAAATCAATGGCCAGAATGCAAGAACTTCAGCCTAAGATAAAAGCCCTGCGCGCCAAGTATAAAAAAGCAAAGCAGGATATGGAACAGCGCCGCCAGATGAATGAGGAGCTAATGCAGCTCTACAAGGAACACGGCATAAACCCGGCGAGTGGCTGTCTGCCTCTATTAATTCAGTTGCCTGTGTTCTGGGGATTTTTCCGTATGCTGGTAGTGGCTGTAGAATTTCGTCACAGCCCGTTTGTTTTCTGGATAAAGGATTTATCAGTGCGCGACCCTTATTATGTGACGCCTATCCTGATGGGCGTTACTCAGTATATTTCTCAAAAAATGACGCCTTCCACCGCTGACCCGGCCCAGCAAAAAATTATGCTTCTCATGCCTTTCATCTTTACCATTTTCTTCATGAATTTTCAGGCCGGCCTGGTGTTGTACTGGCTAACCAACAACGTTTTACAAATTGCGCAGCAGGCAATCATGAATAAAATGATGGCAGCCAAGAGGGAAAAAGATGGAAAAAGAAAAAAGAAATAACCAGATGAGCACCCAAGAAGTTGAAAAACAAGAATTTAAGGGCAGATCCTTGGAAGATGCCCTAAGCTTAGCTGAACATGTCCTCAAAATGCCGCGGGAAAAGTTTAATTATGAAATTGTGACAGAAAAAACCAAACTCTTTGGTTTAAAGAACAAAGAAATAGTAATTCGAGCCTGGCCAAAAAGTGATGAAGAAGAAAATGCTGTATCCAATTTTTTGAAAAACCTGAGGAAAGTTTTTCCTCTTGACCTTCGCTATCAAATAAAGAAAAAGGACCAGCTGGTGTACGTAATTTTTGATGGTGAGGACCGAAAACTTTTGTTGAAAAATGATGGTGCTCTTCTCCTGGCCATTCAGCATATTCTGAATAAGATTTCGCAAGTAAAAGTCCAGGTAGATTGCGAGTTTTTCCGCCGCCGGAAAGAAAAGAAACTGAAGGAGCTGGCTCTTCAACTAGCCCAGAAAGTTCAGGAAACAGGGCAAGAAGAAATCCTGGATTTAATGAATCCTTATGAGAGAAGAATCGTTCATATTGCCGTAAATCAAGTTCCGGGTTTGACAACAGAAAGCATAGGTGATGGCTTTTTGAAAAAAATAAGGATATACAAAGTTGAAGCTGGAAGACAGAAGCCGCCTCTGGAAAGTTGAGCTTAGCACCAGCTTTTGGCCGAAAGTAATATTCAATTTGACCTGTTTGATTTACCTTAGGTCTAATCAGTAATAAAATTAAAAATATGAATTACGATCTAGAAGATACGATAATTGCTGTTTCTTCACCACCAGGCCCAGGAGGTATAGGTATTATCAGACTTAGCGGGACAGAAGCCCTGAAGATTGCTAATCGGATTTTTATCTCTGTTCATGAGTCACCAGTCTTGAACCCGAGAAAAATGTGTTTTGGGCATCTGGTTGACCTGGAAAGCGGAGATAAACTTGATTCCGGTTTTATTTGCTACTTCCCTTCC
>JACIYK010000173.1 GCA_014359965.1 Candidatus Aminicenantota bacterium | reverse complement strand
AAGGAAAAAGAGGTTTGGCAAATTAAAAATTAATTTGGATATAAAAAGCAAATAATTGTAAAATTTTTATATGGCATCCGACAACTTTGATAAACCAACAGTAGTGATCAGCGCCTGTCTCAACGGTTTTTTCAACCGTTATAACGGCGGGACGGTCAGCGATGAAAACGTAAACGAGCTGAAATCCCGTTTTGAACTTATCAATGTCTGCCCGGAAGTGGAAATCGGTCTGGGCATTCCACGCAAAACATTAAGCTTGTTCAGACTGGGAGAAAAAGTTGAGGTTAGGCAAAGAGAAACAGGACTGAACGTAACCCAAAAACTGATTTCTTATTCCGAAGCTAAAATTAAAAGCCTGCCAGAGGTAGATGGATTCCTCCTGAAGGCTAAATCACCCAGCTGTGGGGTTAAAAGTGCCAAGGTCTTTGGCAATCTCGAAGCAACTAACATTCTGGGCAAAGATGATGGTATCTTTGCCCGCACCGTGAGAGAACTGCTCCCCCACCTGCCTTTAATTGACGAGGGCCGCCTCAACAATCGGGAACTCCGCTGGGAATTCCTGGTTAGGGTACAACTACATTTTCTCTTTCGAAAATCAACCAAAGATATAAACTCTCTTTTAGATTTTCACTCCAGGGCTAAATATCTGTTTATGTCCATCAGTCAAAAAGACTTGAAAATACTCGGTCAGATACTTGCCCGACATCAAAAAGGCGATTTTAATAGAACCCTGACTGACTACCGCCAGATTTTTTACCAGATATTAACGAAACCCATTAGAAAATCCAATCTTATTAACGCCATAAACCATATGTTCGGCTATGTCTCCCAGAGCCTGAATCCTGCTGAGCGAAACCATTTCCTCCGCCTCTTAGATAATTATCGTCAGGGAAAAACTGACTTCGTCACCCTGATAGAAATTTTGAGAGGCTATGGCTATCGCTTTGACCTGTCTTACCTGCTGAACCAGTATCTGTTAACCCTGGGATAGAAGATTTTGTTTTAATATTCCATTAAAAATCCAAAAACCTCTTTTCTCTTAGGCTTTGTTTATGTAAAATCTTAAAAACATTTGAGAAACATAAATGACAATAAATGGTAAAAGTTTTAAGGACAAAATGAAGCTGGCAGCAAAATTTTCCTGGGCCCTAACTTTGATTATCATCATTTTTCTTAGCGGAGCTCATCTCCAATCACAAGAAAGGACCAAGGTCCTCTTCATCCAGAGAACAGACACCCCACCCAAAATTGATGGTCAGCTGGACGACCAATGCTGGAAGGAAATTCAGCCTGTTTCAGGTTTTATCCAATATAACCCTGTAAACGGAGCACCGGCTTCAGAAGAGACTTTAGTTTGGGCCACCTATGATGATAAAAATATTTACTTCGCTTTTTTGCTTAAAGACTCCCAGCCAGAAAAAATCTGGGCCGAACTCACCCCCCGCAATCGGTTTCAGAATAATGATTCTATCACAGTGATTCTTGATACCTACAACGACCGCCGCACCAGTGTCTCCTTTACCGTCAACCCCAAAGGAGTTCAGAAAAATTCTGTGGAGACTATCTGGAAATCGGCAGCCAGAATACGGAAAGATGGCTGGGCAGCTGAGATGGCCATTCCTTTCAAATCCCTGCGCTTTTCTTCTTCCAGCGAGCAGGTCTGGGGAATCAATTTTGCCCGCTATATCCATCGTCTAAACGAAACCGATTACTGGACAGAAGTCAAAAGAGACCTGCCCAGGCTTCAGCAAATGGCCGAGCTTCGCGGTCTGAGCGGGATAAAACCGGGACAGAACCTGGAATTCTATCCATACCTTGGAGTTCGTTCCAGTCGCTGGGAAGAAGAAAAGGACGATAAACTGGCCGCCGGGCTTGATGTCAAATACGGCCTTAAACCTAATCTTTACCTAGACATCACAGCCAGCCCGGACTTCAGCCAGGTAGAGTCTGACCCCTTTATTTATCAGCTATCTCCTTATGAAAATTACCTACGGGAAAACCGACCATTTTTCAGTGAAGGCAGCGAGTATTTCCGGCTGAAAACCGAGCACGGTTTTAGCTGGCCGGCCAGCGTCAGATTATTCTACTCCCGTCGTATCAAAGCCCCTCGTCTGGCAGCTAAAATAACTGGCAAAACCGATGGTTTTTCCTTTGGCCTTCTGGGAGCTCTGAACAAAACGGATTACGGGTCTTCTCAGTTTGGAATCTTCAGAATAACCAAGGATATTTTCAGCAATTCTCAGGTTGGTCTCTACTACACCGGAGTCAGGGAAGAAACCAGCACCAACCAGAACGTAGCTTTTGATTACAGTTTCAACTTTAAGAATATTTATTATCTCAGGGGTGCCAGCATCTTTTCCTTTGACTCAACCTCTAACAACTCCAGAAATGGCATTTATATGATTGAGATAAACCGTTGGCCTGATGCCGGGTTGCAGATGTCCTTTGGCTTTCAGAGAATAGAAGATAACGTTAGTCTGAAAGCCGGCTACCTTAACCGCCTTGATCTTCAGGCATTCAATGGGTCGGTGGGCTATGCTTGGCGCTTTAATCAGGGAACAGTGCAGCGCTTCAGAATGAACCTGAGTGGCAATCTCAACGAGAATTCGCACGGCCTGAAAGTAAGCGAACGGGTGGATTTTTCTCTTAACTGGGATTTTTTCAACCGGATAGACTTCTCCCTGCGAGCTTTTGGTGGCCGAAGTCAGTATCAGGTACAAAACGAGAACGAAGAGCTCCTCTGGAACGGAGAATTCCTCAACATTTACGGCGGCCGGCTTGATTTCGGCTGGGAAAAAGGCGGTCTTTTTAAGGACCTAAACCTGGAGCTGGGCTGGCAGAAAAAAGGAATTTATAACGAAGATTTCACCTTGGTTCTGCCTGGAAGCCAGCTGGACCTGGAAGCTTCTTTTTCACTTAAACCCAGAAGTAATGTAGAAATCTCCCTGGGAGCTGATTACATCCAGCAAAACCTGTCTGAAACCGGAGAAAAAATTTTCGCTGGCTTAACCTACGAAGCCTCTCTTCATTACCAGATAACCCACCAGCTGTTTATCAGCACCAGAATTCTCGGAGAAACCAGAGAAGATCAGTATAACTTTGACCTTCTTCTCGGCTATTACCTGGGGGCTGGCAGCATAGTTCAGCTCAGCTACAAAACCAGCCAGCATAAAGAATTCCTTGAGGTGGAAAAGGGACGCTCCACCACTCTTAAGATATCTTACCTGCTGAGAATCTGAGCGGCCCTCTTTTTTCCTTAGAGAAATAATAGAAGTTTTCTGAAAGCTATTACTTATTAACTATAAGATAAACTTCAGGAATTGGTCGGCATAACTATTGTCCACGGCTCCTGGCCATAAATTTCAGCCTTTCCCTGGAGGTAGAGTAAGCCAACTAGCGCTGCGGTCAGGGCATCCAGTTCATCAGGGCTAAAGTTTTTCTCAGCTCTTTGCCGTCTGGCTAAACTCAACCCGAAATCCTGACCAAGCTTTCTCAAAAGTCCGGTCTGGAGTTTTGCTCGGTTCTGTCCGGCTCGGGGCAGCCTCCAAATATCCTGAGCCCCTCCCGGGTATATCTCTATAACGCTCAGGCCATTTTTCACCAGGCAGTCTTTTAACCTGAGTCCTCTTTCGGTCAGCATCCGCATCGGGCCAAGGGTAATCGGAAAAAATTTTAGCCCTCTTTTCTGCAATTCCAGGTCACAGGGTCGGAAATGAAAGGAGTTTCTCTCGTGTATTGTTTTACGTCCAGGTGGCAAGCTCAGCGGCGCATCTACCGCTACCAGCTCTGGTCTGGCGGCCAACACCTCTTGCTCAATTTCTTCATCCGTGAACAGAACCTTGAGAAATACCTGCTTTCCTTCAATCAGGCAGAAGCCCGTAGGCCGGCGGGAAGAGCCAGATAGATCGATTCCTACTATTTTAATAGGAACTCTTTTCCCCTAAGAAACGAAAGAAAAACCTGGGCGGCTCAATTTTCCCTAGTATCAATAAACAACCATATAAAAAGCCTCAACCACCTTCACAGGAAAATACTTGCCGCTCAATTTTTTTATATCTTCAAGGGAGCTGATTACTTCAGGGCCAAGCTTAACCTTTCCCTGTCTGGTAAGCTTAACATAGAGCTCAGCCAGAGCAATAATTGAAGCTTCCACCTGTATGACCTTGAGATTTTTTTCCAGTTCCCCGACTTTCTGTCGATAATGAACATTATAACTTTGGAGCAGTGGTTGAATTTCAGAGAGAATCAAGGCTGCCGTCTTCAGCATGATTTTTTCCCTGTCTGACAACTTCATCTGGGAAAAACTCTCTTCCTGGATAAAAGCGGTTGTACTTGAAACCAGAGGTAGAAAGTTTTCCAGTTCTTGGATATCGCTGAGCAGAGCAGCTGATTTAATGTTTTCTACTGCCGCCTTGTTCATTTCCAGCACTGCCGCTATTTTCCCGGCCAGGTCCGCCACTTTTTCCGCGGTCGATTTTCCTTCTTCGCCAAGCTCCAGGTATTTGAGAACTATAGACAATATTCCCACATAAGCTTTCTTCAAGTTAAAAAGCTCTTTTTCTCTTTTTTCACTCAACAACCCCACTATCCAGCCTGTGGCCACCAGGAATAAAGCCCAGCTTATCAGAAAAATCAGTTCATCCTGGCCAAACTCGAAAACTACCCCAAAAACCCGACTGGAAAAGACCAGATAGAGTATTTCCAGAAGCACGCAGGCCAAAGAAATCAGGATAGCTCGTTTCCGGCCGAGATAGTAGCCAGAAAAAATGACAGGAATAAAAAAGAAATTGAGCAGATAAAATTTATAATGGACCAATATACCGATGAGAATTATTGCCAGAACAATTACGATGGCCAGAATAGTTTCAAACTGTTTTCCCGAAAGAACTTTTTTCCTGCCACCTGGCATCAGGCCTCCTTTCGGTCCGGTTTACTCTCGCCACCTTGACTATTTTAGTTATCTTATAGCATTAATTAAACCTACAGGTCAACTGAAATCTTTTTTCAAAACATAGCAGAGAGTTTTAAGAAAGTATTCAGATGTCATCAAACAGATAGACATTAACCACTTTGATACTGAGTACCTTAGGTCAGAAAATTTTTAAAGAAAAATGCCCGCAGTTCTCTAAGGCAAATTTTAAAAAATGACAGCTTGGCCACAGACCTTTGTTACGCACAAGAATCTGACCGTATGGGTAATTTGGCACAATTTATATAAAAACAGGGGAAAAAATAAAATCGGACCATAACTCTAGCCTTCGGTCTGCGTCAGACTTAGGCAAAAAAACTGAACTCAGATTAAACTCACCT
>JACIYK010000172.1 GCA_014359965.1 Candidatus Aminicenantota bacterium | reverse complement strand
GCCAGCTGAGGTCCTCTTTTTAACTTGCATTCCAATGGCTGTTTCAGTTAAATTGAAAGAAAAAAATATAAAAAATGGGAGGACGGTTTCATGAAAAAAATCATCCTGCAGCTGTCTCGCAGGCACCTAAACTTTTTACTAATTTTCTTATCGCTGTCATTGATAGCAGCCCCGTCATTTCTTCTGGCCCAGCTTACTGAAGATGAAAAAAACACTATTGAAGTGGTCAAGAAAACACAAAATTCTGTGGTTTACATAACTAATATAAAACTGGTCAGAGATTTCTTTACCTGGACAGAAGAAGCCGTGCCCCGTGGTACTGGCTCTGGTTTTATCTGGGATGAGAAGGGGCACATAATCACCAACTATCATGTGATAGAAGATGGGGACCTTTTTAACGTTACTCTACCAAACCAGGAAGAAAGACAGGCCAAGCTGGTGGGCAAAGAGCCCAACAAAGATATAGCCGTGCTCAAGATTGCGGGAAACGTCAAAGGCCTGCAACCTGTCAAGATTGGCAGTTCCAGCAACCTTCAGGTTGGTCAGAAAGTCATCGCCATCGGCAATCCATTTGGTTTTGACCATACGGTGACCACAGGCATCGTCAGTGCTTTGGGCCGGAGCATGCCTGGCGTTGGTGGAGTGACCATCAGGGATATGATTCAGACTGATGCCGCCATTAACCCCGGAAACTCAGGCGGACCACTGCTGAACTCGGCCGGAGAGCTTATCGGCATGAACACTATGATTATTTCTCGTTCCGGAACTTCTTCTGGTGTGGGTTTTGCCATACCGGTTGATACCATCAAAAAAATCGTCCCCCAGATTATCAAGTACGGGCGGGTAATCAGACCAGGGCTTGGTATATCACTACTTTCTGACCGCTATGCGGCTCAACTCGGGATAGAAGGTGTGGTTGTCTACGAAGTTCCCCCGGATTCCGAAGCTTATCAGAAAGGTCTGCGCGGACTGACCCGCAGCCGTCTTGGCCGGCTGGTTATTCAGGATATCATCAAAGAAATTGATGGTAAAAAAGTTCGCTCCTACGATGACCTTTACAACCTCCTGGATAACTACAACATCGGTGATAAAGTCACCCTGACGGTTGAAAGAAACGGCAAGACGAGAAAAGTCGAATTAACTCTGGTGCGGATTGATTGATAACCTTAAACCTTAAGCCGGCTGCAGGAAAGCAGATGGTCTGATAATTTTAAGTATTTGATTAGCTAATTTTCGTGGCTCGAACTTCATAGTCTTCCTGCCAGAGCACCAGACCAGTCACTTTTCCGTTTTCATCAAAATTAAATTTAATCCGGATAAAAGGGTCAACAGAAAAGAAAATCGTCTGGGTTTCTACGTAAAACCTAGTTGGGCTCTGTCCGGTTGGATGTACTATCAAATAATAATCCTCATAGGTCACATCCAGAAAGTAGTTATCGTCAACCTGATAACGCCCGACATACTGAGCATAGACAGACGGGTCAAGGCGGTAAAGCGGTTTTTCTTCTGGTTTGTAATCCGGCCAGTCGTAAATGGCAGAAAGACCGTGCAGAATTTCTTCAATCAACACTCCCCCATTTTCACTGTTAGTCATGACCACCACACCCTGACCAAGTGCCGGATAAATCAGGACTGCTGAGCGGTAACCCCTGGTTTTGCCTTTGAGTAAAATCTTAAACTTTTCATGTTGCCCTTCCAGCCTAAAACCATAGCCGCTGCCGTCAGCCTGCGGAGAAAGCATAGCTCTGGCTATCTCAGGGCTGAGAAGCCCGCCTGATTTGCCCTGAGCACACTGCATGAGCTCAATTAATAAACTAAGATATTCTGAAGGATTAGCCCAGAGGCCGCGGGCAGCCTGTTCTGGATAGCGATAAAACTTGCCTTCCACTGCATTACCTGGACGTTCATGACCAATTGCCAGGTCATCAGTCAGCGGCTGACCAAAACTCAGGTGTTTTAACCCGAGTAAGCTAAAAACTTCATCGCGGCCTAACTGCTCAAGTTTTTTTCCTGTCTTTTCCTGTAAGTAAAGCTCCAGAAGCACATAATTAAAATCAGAAAACCTGACCCCGGTCCCAGCAGCAAAGCCGCGAAAACTAAAATAATTTGTTGCTGGCTCCTCACCTTTTAAAATCTGGGTCAAATCGGGAAGAGTGGCACCTGGCGGATAACCAGGTGATACCCAGGGATAAAAACCTGTGGAATGGCTGAGAACGTCTGCTATTTTAAACGATAACCTGTCTGCCGGCCGGAACCTTTTTCCCGCAAAGACCTTTTCGGTATAAAAAGGTCCGAGGTCATCACTCAAATCTAGCTGCTTTTTGTCCACCAGCCGAAGTGTGATGGCAGCAGCTACTGGCTGGCTGAGCTCACCGACCTGAAAGACAGTTTCTGGTGTTATTTTCTGATAATCAATAACATCTTTATAACCATAAGTACGAACCCACTCTACCTTGAATTTGTCCATGACGGCCAGGCTCAAACCCGGAACTTTGTAAAAAGTCAGACGGTCGTAAAGCCGCAGTTTTTCCGGTTTCTGTCCCTTAAAATAAACCTGCCGCAGAAGACCTTTCTCAAATGCCTTAATCCGTCCGGCAGTGATAGATTCCTGAGACTGGCAGGCAAAAAAGCAGACAGAAAGACTGAGGCACAGGATTACCGGGAAAATTTTTTGAAAACGCTGAACTAACTCTTTTTTACTCATAGGTTCCATCTCAAGTCTCCAGGAGGAGTTATGCCAAAAACAAACTAAAATTACATTTTCCAGGTTCCAGCCACCAGCAGGTTGGTTCCGGTAATCCCCCCAGCTTTTTCTGAAGCCAGAAAGGCAATTGCTTCAGCCACCTCTTCTGGTTTACCTACCTGACCGGGTTTAAGCTTGGCATAAGTAGGAAGAACCCCACCTTCCAGCAAGCCCGGGGAAACCATGTTCACAGTAATACCGTTTCCTACCTCAGCCACCGCGGCCGTCCTAGTCAGAATTAACAGCCCGGTTTTGGCTACAGCATAAGGCATTACTCCAGGAAAAGAGCCCAGATGTTCAACCAGATGAAACCCGATGTTTATCACCCTTCCCCACTTCTGGCGGCGCATAGCTGGAAGAGTTTGCTTCAGACAGAAATAAGCACTTTCCAGGTTTGAACGGAAGATGCTTTCCCAGTCTTCCTGGTTTAGCTCATCCCAGGGTTTGGTTTTTATGTCTCCTGGCATGTTCACCAGAACATCAAGCCGGCCGAACCGGTCCAGTACCATTTTTACCAGCCGGGCTGCCCCTTCTTCAGTAGTTAGGTCGGATTGAAAAGCAAAGGCATTTTTTCCCGCCTCTTTAAGTTCAGATACCAGATGGTCTGCATCTTTTTTATTGCGGAAATAATGCAGAGCAAGATGTTCAAAGTCCAGGGCCAGTCTTTTAGCCACCACTTGACCGATATGGCCAGTGGCACCTGTCACCAGGACAACTTTTGCACTCATCAATAAATCTCTAAACGCCTTTTAATTCTATTTTATCAAAAATTATTTTAGCTCTCCGGTAACTTTTTCCACAGCAGCAACTATTTCGCCCGACTGAACAACTTCCTTCATTTTGTTAATATCGGGATAAAGCGGACGGTCTTCTTCCAGGAAAGGAACGTATTTTCTTATTACCTCATAGGCAGCTTGCACAGCCGGGCTGGGTTTCAGAGGCTTCCGGAAATCAAGAGCCTGAGCAGCGGCAATAAATTCAATTCCCAGAATAGCCTGAGCATTGTCCAGAATCTGCCTGGTTTTAAGGGCGGTGGTCATACCCATGCTGACAAAATCTTCCTGGTCAGCTGCGGCCGGGATAGAGCCCACTGCCGCTGGCGTGCACAGCACCCGGTTTTCACAGACCAGGGCTCCAGCCGTGTATTGAGTCAGCATCAGTCCGGAGAACATTCCTGCTCCCCGGGTTAAGAAAGCCGGTAAACCAACGCTCAGGTGAGGGTTCATTAAACGGTTAAGGCGCCTCTCAGATAGCACGCAAACGGTGGTAACGGCTGTACCCAGAAGCTCCAGAGCAAAAGCTTGTGGTACTCCCTGAAAATTAGCACCGGTCAGCACCTCGTCATCTTCCGGGAAGAAAATGGGATTATCAGCTGCCCCGTTAAGTTCAACCTCGATCATGTACTTGGCCCACTGCCAGGCATCACGGGCAGCTCCCACCACCTGCGGTGTGCTTCTCAGAGTATAGGCATCCTGAACCTTCTTGCCTGGCTGCTTGAGCAGCTCGCTTCCCTCAGTAATTCTTCTGATATTTTCGGCAGAAATAATGGCTCCAGGGTAGCCCCTTACTGTGTGAACTCTTTCGTCATAGGCTTTCATATTGGCATTCAGAGCTTCCAGCGTCATAGCCGCTACAATTTCTGAATTTTTTATCCACAGCTTGGCATCGTACACTTCCAAAGCGCCCAGGCCTGTAATGACGTTGGAACCGTTGATGGTGGCCAGACCATCTCTGGCCTGAAAAACTATAGGCTTTAAACCAGCTCGCTCCAGGGCCACTCGACCCGGTAAACGTTCCCCCTGGTAAAAAGCTTCCCCCTCACCCATTAAAACCAGGGCTATCTGAGACATCGGCGAAAGGTCCCCGCAGGCACCTACAGAACCTTTCTGGCAGACGACCGGCGTAACCCCACGGTTTAGCATTTCTTTTAAAAGTTCCACTACCTCCAGCCGGAGTCCGGAATGACCGTGGCTATGGCAGCTGATCCGGGAAAGCATAGCCGCCCGCACTACCTCAACGGGAAAAGGTTCTCCATAGCCGGCGGCATGACTGTAGATAATGTATTTTTGGAAACGCTCCACCTGTTCTGGGGTAAGCACCACGTTAGCCAGCTCCCCAATTCCAGTGTTAACCCCATACATGATTTCATTTTTCGTTATTTTATCCTCAAGAAGCGCCCGGCATTTTTTGATGCGTTCTACAGCTTCAGGATGAAGCTCAACCTTTTCGTTTTCTCTGGCCACTTTGACCACTTGTTCAACTGTCAAATGTCCATCAACCACAATGCTCATTTAATCCTCCCTCATAAGTTAGTTTTAGATATAGAATTTACTGAAAGTTTGCTCTAAAGGCAAGCAGGGAAAGAATTTTATTGACTATGGTTGACATATTTTTTAAGTAAAGTTATAAGTTATTTCTTATTTAACAAAAATTTACCCTAAAGGAGCTACCATGACCACTGACAGTGAGACTATTTTGGTTACTGGCGCCGCCGGACAGATTGGTTCAGAACTCGTTCCAGCACTAAGGAAAATTTACGGAACAGAGAATGTCATCGCCTCTGATATTGTCCCCCCATCTCCTCAATGGCTAGAAGCAGGCCCTTATGAGCAGTTAGATGTTACCAACCGGGAAGAT
>JACIYK010000171.1 GCA_014359965.1 Candidatus Aminicenantota bacterium | reverse complement strand
CACAGGGAAATAACCTGTTTTCTGCTAACCTTAAGTTTACTTAAATGTTAGCTCCCCACAGATTATTTTTATTAGGAGCTATTATATCCAAAATTCCCTGCAAATAAAACTGAAATTTATAACTTTTTCCGGAAGCAGAGTCACTTTTTAAGACCCAAGAATTCAGACAATTTAACCACGTGGCCAGGTCAGGTTGAACTTTTTAACAAAATGGTGGGGATGGTAGGAGAGTTTGGCGCGACGCAGTCCCGGTATCCCGGCATCCTGCTCCCTGTTAATGTAGACATATTGTTTCCAGACGGTTCGGGCACATTCCCTGTTTAAAAATTGATACAGCCCAGGAATTTCCCGACTGGCTAATTCCACATGAACAACTGCGGTTTCCGGGTTGAGTTTTTCCCCCAGACAAAAGCCTTTAACCTGCCCATCAATCAACACCACCATGGCTGAAAGTCCAAAGAGCTTGAAATTTTTCAAAGCTTCTTCAACAGCTGCGACGGTGGCTGCGGTTCGTTCATCCAATTCTTGTTCATACTCGGCACTGGCTTCACCCCATTTATGAACTAGTTCCAGGCAGCCGGAAACATCTGCGGGCTCAATCGGCTTTATCTGATACTTAAAGCTCTTTTCGAATCTTTTCACCCAGTTTCTTTTGCCGTCGTATTTTTTGCCTCGAAGCTCTGCCAGCTCCCAGGTTAAATAGACATAATCAAAATTGTCCCGGTCTTCCTGAAGGGAATAACGGCCTTTAAGTTTTTTTAAAAATCTTTCCGAAACGCGAGAAAGCCGCGGTGCCAGACCAAGGCAAACCTCCACCGTCTCATCCAGACAGTTTTCTCCCACCGGTTCCAGAAAATAAGCTGGCTCATCAGGTGGTGAGCAGAAAACACAAAGGTTGCCTTTGATTTTAGTTAGCTGCGGCTTTTCCCAGTGCCGCCAGATGTAAATGTTGGCGAAGGTCAGCTCGCAAATCTCTGGCGGGTAAAGCTCAAGGAATTTATTTACTTCGTCTTTATCTGCCAGTTCAACAGGTTTTAGTTCAGGATATTCGGGAATCATGATTTACCTTATATTATCATATTACCAGTTATTTCCCCGCTAAAATGCGGTTTTATAGGCTATGGGGACAAAATCGAAAACAGACAAACAATTAAATGCCAAATTTAATTTGAGAGAAAAACTATCTTTTCCTGCCTTTTGATAATTACGCTTAACTACTCTCATCTCCGGTCGAATTTAGAAATTCAATCAACCCTTTCCCCATACCATGCCAAGTTTATATTTGGCCTGGCTTTTTATCTGTTCAACCTCTAACAACGCAGATTTAATTGCTCCTTTAAACCTTACCTTCCCTGTTCATCCTGACCATGACAGTGCACCGGTCTTTATCGCAGCCGGCACACCAGGATGGCTCTTTTTTCAAAGCATCAGGAATTCTGGTAGCCTTTTCGAAACCCAGAGACTCATAAAAGCGTGGAATGGTGGTTAGTAGATACACCGGCCGTCCTTTTACACTTTTTAAGGACTCTTCAACCAGCTTCCGTCCCACCCCCATTTTCTGGTATTCTTCCAGCACGCCCACGGCCAGCATCTCCAGAAACTCACCATAATCTTTAAGGCCCAGGATACCCACGATTTTCCCCCTTTCCTCAGCCACAAAAAAGGTGTCATTTTCCATGCCGGGGTAGTCCAGAGCCAGGCGCCAGGCTATCCTGACCACATAGGGCATATCTTCTTTTGAAGCTTTCCGCACAATCATTTTTCTTTAATTCTACCAGATTTTTATCATGGTTATACTTTTAGACAACCCTAGTTGGTCAACTCTCCAGAAAAAATAAAACAGTCTGAAAGAAGCTCCTTTTTATAAGTATCTCCTGGCAGCTTAAGTTTCTTCGTAAATTGGTGAAATAGTTTTTTAAGCTATAACTACAATAGAAAAAAGACACCACCTGGTTTTTTAGAAGATGACAGCCAACCAGCAGGTCAGTTTTCCATTAAATCTCAGGGGCTAACCAGGTTGGTCTTTTTTAATTTCTATCACCAGCATTTTCAAGTATCTTGCCTAAAAAAATTACCTTTATTGGCACCGTTTAATAAGAATATAATAGACCTGAAATTTATAAGCACGCTATGATTATGGAGGGCAAAGAATGAGCATCATCCTGAAAGCTTTCATTTATCTTATTTTCTTTTCCCTGCTTCATTTTGGATATGACCTGACTCATCTTTCTTTTCTGAAGCCTTTTTGTGGAATTGATGAATCCATCTTCCAGCATCTAAAAATGGCTTTCTGGGCCTACCTTCTAACCAGCCTGGTGGAATATCCTGTTTACAAACGCCAAAATAAAAAATACGAGAGCTTCTGGATACCGAGATTTTTCTCGGCCACGATGGTACCCTGGACCATTTTCCTGGTCTGGTACCTGGCGCCGGCTACCGGCGGTAAATTCAGGCTGGCTTATATGGAGTTAATCTGGGCTCTGGTGGTCTCCTACTTCTCCGGTCTGGCCGGCGGACTTATAGAAAGAACGCTGGAAGAACAAAGACTGGCTTTTTGTTTTAAGGCTATGGTGATTTTTCTGGCGGTCGATTCCGCCTTTCTCTACATAGCTTTTACTTATCAGCTTCCCTGGGTTGATATGTTCAGGCTACCAGAATGAAACTCAGCTAAGATTTGGCCGCAGCCATCAGCTTTTTCTATTTCTTATCCTTGGGCACAGGTTTTAACAGCAGGTCCTGGTAATCGTAGCTGAAGTCAACATCAGAGGAGAAAGGCAGCAGCTTTACCTCTGAGATGGCCCCTTCATGGTTCAGGTGAAAAGTGACGAAAGCATCGGCCCTGAGTTCCCGATCAAACCAGCGAGCCACGAAGGTATCATAATGCCAGTGCTCTAACTTTCCGTAAAGCTCCGGGCTGTGCTTGAACTGGATAGTCAACTCTCCGTTTTCATATTTTATCTCTACTTCTCCGTACCAGTCGTCACGATAGAGCCCAGCATAATCCTGAAGAGCAAGAGATGGCCTGGTGTCCTTTTTTCTAGAAGCATAAATTCTGTCAATCTCTTCTCTGGAGCGTTGGGCATTTCTTTCGGTAAATTTTTTGTAAGCCTCCACCCAGTCAAACTTTGGAGCTTTCAGATAATAATCAACTATCTGGTTGGTTAGAGCAGCAAAAGCGGCCGTTGACTCCTGGTTGGTCAGCACTGTTACCCCCAGGCCAAGTTCCGGCATCAGCCAGACCTGAGAAACATAGCCTTCCAGACCGCCGGTATGGGTCCAGACTTTGTAGCGGCGGTAATCACGGATTCTGAGGCCCAGCCCATAACCGTTAAAATTCATGGCCGCCGGTGCCAGCTCCGGAGCCGGTCTAGAGACGGGAATGGGGGTGGCAATGCTGGTAATTTCATTCATCACTCTTTCTGAAACCAGCTGGCTTCCGTCAGAAAGCTTTCCGTTATTCAGCAGCACCAGCATCCACTTGGCCATATCCTCAGCGCAGGAATTGATACCGCCGGCCGGGTTGACGTTTTCGGTGAGGTAAAGAGTTTTGACCGGAACTACTTTTCCATCCAGCGGCACATGGGGCCAGGCCACATTCTTTTCTTTATCCACCAGAGCGCAGCTGGTATTACTGTTATCCATGCCAACCCGCTTTTGAATTTTTTCCCGCACAAAATCTTCCCATCTCATCCCGCTTACTTTTTCCAGCAGCTCTCCAGCCACGACAAACATGATGTTGTTGTAGGCATAAGTGGTGCGGAAGGAGCTGGCTGGTTTTATGTAGCGAACGCGCCTGAGTATTTCTTTCCGGTTCAGGTCTGAGGCCGGCCAGAGCATCAGGTCACCAGCCCCCAAGCCCAGGCCGCAGCGGTGACACAGCAAATCTTTAACCATGATTTCCCGGCTGACGTTCGGGTCGTACATCTGGAACTCTGGAAGATAATCAATTACCCGGCCATTCCAGCGCAGTTTGCCTTCATCCACCAGGATACCCAGAGCCACAGCCGTGAACACCTTGCTGTTGGAAGCAATGCCGAAAAGCGTCTGAGCATCAACCGCTGCCGGCTCACCCAGCTTCTTAACCCCATAACCTTTGGCCAGCAGCACCTGGCCATCTTTAACTATGGCCAGGCTCAAACCGGGCACTTCAAAGGTTTTCATTACCCGGGCCACTAGAGTATCAAGGTCTGGTGGAAGGTCAGGCTTAGCCGCGGCTTTGGGCTGGCTCTGGACGAGGCCGCTCAGCAGAAAAAGGCTGACAAAAGTCAGAATAAAAATCTGTTGAAATTTAAACTTTAGGTTTCTCAAATTCTTATTTTTGCTTTTCAACACGACCACCTCCCGTGATGCTTAAGATAATCTTTCTCTCTCGATTTTACCATTTTTTTCAGAACCGCTAAAAACTTAAAAATCTCTAGTTATGAAGAAAAATGAATTTTGCGAAAAGGCTTTAATTAAGATTGAAAATTATCAGTCTTTAAATAATTCTGACCTTACAAACGTTTACTTTTTTTCTCATTGTTGGTCATATTTAAATCACCAGTGACCGCACCGGCTAATTTAACTTCAGTCGTGATCCTGACCTTTTTTACCAAAATGGGTGTAGTCACCATATCTGCCATAATGACCGCTCGGCCCTCAAATAAATTAGCCTGAAGCACTGCTTCCCTATTATATGTACTTCCTCTAAGCAAATCAAAATATGAAAGCTTGTTCATATGACTGAGACATTATCCAGAGGAAATTTTATCTCCGTTGTTTGCTCTCCAAAGACCTTATGTGTCGCAAAAAGCTGCCTTGTTTATTCATTTCAGCGCCGGCGGGCTTGGCGCGAACCTAGAATTCCCCCTTGGAGAAAGAACCCGGCCCCAAGCACAAACCCGAAGTTATACCAGTTGCCGTTGTTGTGCACTTCATAAATCCTGACGTTCTTGGAAAACAGCGAAATAATAAAGGTCACCGGAGAAATAAAGCCATGCCAGAGTCCTTTCCAGAATCCGGCTACTTTTCCTTTAGCATTCGGGGTTTTCTCCAGGCTGTTTGGACCTGGAGCACAGCTGGCTAGCAACAAAAAAATGAACAGCACTAGAAAAGCGGTTACAAGATTCTTATTTTTCATGAGCCCTCCTTTGACAACCTTTACTATACCTTAAACATCCTCTGGACTGTCAAGACTTCCCGTTCTTTCAGGCTAAGAAATAGTATCCAGTCTCAAGGTAGTAACTGAATGCGACTGGGTGGAAAATGTGCCATGGAATCGGATGCCGAGAATGTCACAGCTTTTTTAAGATTGGTGCTTTAAAAAGCAGGCTTATTTCTAAATATCAGGCCCACAGCTCAAATTAATCTGGTATAAAGTTTGCATAGTTTACTTCGGGGCAAAAAATTTAGTCCTTATTATGGATAAAGTGGAACAAAAAGTTTGTTATCTAAAAAGGATATCCTTTATTATTGTTCTATAATTAAAATTTGA
>JACIYK010000170.1 GCA_014359965.1 Candidatus Aminicenantota bacterium | reverse complement strand
TATCTTTTTTGGATTAAAATCAATATATGTGATTTATAATTTTTTGCAAAGAGAGGATTAAAGATGAAGCTTCTCGTTTCAAACATTCTTATTCCTTGCCTCCTTCTCGGCCTGACCTTCTCTCCAGATTATCGGCCTCGTGTTAGGGAATGGGGTTTAAAGATCGGCGTTCTGGAACCCGGACCTCTGAACGCCATAACTGACGTAGCCGGTGTAAAGGTAGGACATAAGACCCTCATTCAGGGTCAAAACATCCGCACAGGTGTGACCGCCATCATTCCCCACAAAGGCAACGTTTTCCAGGAAAAAGTGCCGGCCGCCGTTTATGTGGCCAACGGCTACGGGAAACTGACTGGTTCAACGCAGATAGAAGAACTTGGTTATTTAGAAACACCTATCATTTTAACTAATACTTTGAGTGTGCCTGTAGCGGCCGAGGCTGTGATTGATTACGTCTTGTCTTTGCCTGGAAATGAAAACGTTTTCTCCGTGAACCCGGTAGTGGGAGAAACTAACGATGGCTGGCTTAACGACATCAGGGCCCGGGTCATAAGCAGGCGGGACGTACTGGAAGCTATTCAAAAAGCTTCTTCCGGTCCGGTGGAAGAGGGCGCGGTAGGAGCCGGCACGGGGACAACTTGCTTTAGTTTTAAGGGTGGAATTGGCACCTCATCCAGACGCCTGCCACCTAGCCTTGGCGGTTATACTATCGGAGTTCTGGTGCAAACTAATTTTGGTGGCATACTGCAAATCAAGGGCCTACAGGTAGAAAGATGGCTAAAAAAACAGGCCGACTCATCCTCTATTAACCTGACCCGTCAGGAAAATGGCTCCTGTATGATTATCGTGGCCACAGATGCCCCACTTGACGCCCGGAATCTGAAGCGCCTGGCCAAGAGAGCCCTGCTGGGAATTGCCCGGACTGGAGGATATTATGCCAACGGCAGCGGTGATTACGCCATTGCCTTTTCTACTTCCCCTTCCGTTCGCCACCGCAGCGGAGAAAAATCAATTACCCAGCAGATAGAAGTATTAAAAAATGAATTTATGTCGCCGCTGTTCCAGGCCGCCGCTGAAGCAGCTGAAGAAGCTATCCTGAATTCTCTTTTTAAAGCTACTAGAATGACTGGAAGAAATGGCCATACCGCCGAGCCACTTCCTTTAGACAAACTAAAACCTTGGCTGGAGAAAATAAAAGATGAATAAAAAGAAAACCAAAACCATCGGCATACTCGGGGGAATGGGACCTGAAGCCACCGCTCGTTTTTTTGAATTAATCATAAAAAACACGGTCGCCAAGCAGGACCAGGAACATTTAAAAATAATTGTTTACAACAACCCGCAGACACCGGACAGAACTAAAGCCATCCTTTATGGCGGGGAAAACCCTCTGCCCAGCCTGATTAATGGATTAAAAATCCTGGAAAAAGCCGGAGCAGAAATCTGTGCTATGCCCTGTATGACAGCTCATTATTTCTTTCCCTCGCTGGAAAAGAAAACCAGACTCCAGCTGGTCCATCTCATCAGAGAAACAGCAAATTATCTTAAAAAGACCTATCCGCAGGTCAAGAAAGTTGGCTTACTGGCCACTACCGGAACCATAGCCACAAAGATTTTCCATCTTCCGCTGGAAAAAAAGGGCCTCCAGGTCCTAACTCCTTTAGAGACAGAAGGCCAGATGGTTATGGAGGCCATTTATGGACCCAAAGGAATAAAAGCTGGTTTCAGCCGGGGCAGAACCAAAAGGCTGCTCCGGCAAGTGGCCCAGAAGCTCATCTCCAGAGGAGCAGAGGCTATCATCGCCGGCTGCACAGAAGTACCATTAGCTTTAGGAGAGGAAGACTTGAGTGTGCCTCTGGTTGACCCCATGGTCATCGGCGCCCGGGTCCTGATAAAAAAGTCCGGGGGTGCTCTTAAACACCCTGATTTCTTGACAAATTCCCAATAATCAAGTATAAAATCAATGACTTTCCAGATGTAAGGAGGTGAAAAGCGTGGCTTTTGTCGTTGTTGAAGAAGGAGAAAGCTTAGAATCAGCACTCCGGCGGTTTAAAAGAAAAGTACAGCAGGAAGCTATTATCAAGGAGATAAAAAAGCATTCGGTTTATTTAAAGCCGGGTGAAAGAAGAAGGCTGAAGGAAGCACAAGCTAGAAAACGGATGCGTCGTCGTTTGAAAAGAGAGCGCGACTCCGAATATTAATTCTTATATCTCGGAAAGTCTTCTTTAATGGCTCCAGATTACAAAGAGAAAAGCGGGTTGGACTATCAAAAAAAACCTTCCTGGTTAAAAGGTAAGTTACCCTCTCATTCTGCCTGTTTTCAGGTAGCAGAGCTGCTAAAAAAACAGAACCTTCACACTATTTGTGAGAGTGCCCGCTGTCCTAATTTAGGTGAATGCTGGGAAAGACGAACAGCTACTTTTCTGATTTTAGGCAATATCTGCACCAGAAATTGTGGCTTCTGCGCCGTGCCCAAAGGGCAGCCTGAACAGCTTAATGAACATGAACCGGAAGCCGTGCTGGAGGCAGTCAAGGAAATGGGTTTGAAATATGTGGTTCTTACCTCAGTTACTAGGGATGACCTCCCTGACGGCGGCGCAGAAATTTTTGCCCGGACAACCAGGTTGATAAAGGATTTCAACCCGGAAATCAGGGTTGAAGTCCTCATACCAGATTTTAAAGGTAAAGCTGAACCTCTGTTTAAAGTTCTTTCTTCCATGCCGGACATCTTGAATCATAACCTGGAAACAGTAGAGCGGATATATCCTCTAATTAACAGACCGGCAGCCAATTACCGCAGGTCTTTACAGGTGATAAAAATGGCTAAAGATTACGGGGCTATTACCAAATCTGGCTTGATGGTCGGGCTTGGTGAAATTATGGATGAACTCAAGCAGACCATGCGGGAACTCAGAGAACATGGCTGCGACCTGTTAACCATCGGTCAGTACCTGCAACCTTCTTTGAAACATCAACCTGTGAGGCGTTACTACACGCCTGAAGAATTTGACCAGTTGAGAGAAATGGCTTTGGAGCTTGGTTTCTTAGAAGTAGTTTCCGGTCCTCTAGTCAGGAGTTCTTACCTAGCTGACAAACTTTTTAGTTCAGTGAAGGGACGTAATTAATGCGCTACCTCATTTTTTCCGACATCCATGGAAACCTGGAAGCTCTCGAAGCAGTGCTTAACGAGGTCAAGCGTAAAAGAATTGATTATTTTCTTTTTCTGGGTGATCTTATCGGCTATGGAGCATCTCCCAACGAGGTAATTAAAAGAATTTTAACCCTGAAAAAGATATTTTTGGTCCGTGGCAACCATGATAAAGCTGTCTGCGGACTTGATTCCATTCAAACTTTTAATCCCATCGCCGCTTCCGCTATTGAGTGGACTAGAAAAAATCTTCAGGCTAAGTACGAGTCTTTTTTGCAGGGTTTGCCTAAGGGTCCGCTGATTATCCACCAGGAAATTTCTCTTTGCCACGGAGCACCTTTCGACGAAGACTATTATATTTTTGGCGAATTTGATGCTGTAGAAGCTTTCAGTTTCATTGAGACGCCACTCTGTTTTTTTGGTCATACTCATTTCCCTTTTATTTATGTGGAAAAAGACCAGCAGGTAGAAGGCACTTTTATTCAGGAAAGCCCGTTTGAGTTAAAGCTGGAAAAAGGAGCTAGGTATCTGATTAACCCGGGCTCAGTAGGCCAGCCCCGCGACCGAGACCCGCGCGCCGCTTATGCTATCTATGATAGCCAGACGAAAAAAATTAAATTCTATCGTGCGAAATATGACATCAACCGGGCCCAGAAAAAAATTCTGGAGGCCAAGCTGCCTTCGGCTCTGGCTGAAAGGTTATCCCTCGGTATCTGACAGCTTGATTTTAGGGCTAGCATAACAATACAAGCAGGCCGAAGGACAGGTCTGAGTATAACTTCCAATATCCACGGATTCTGTGCACAAACAATCCGGTCGTTGAGTTCTATCTTTTGCCAGAGAAGCCAGCTCCTGTTTGGGATGGAGTCTGGATAACAGGGCTCCATCTATGCAGGAAGATGGTTTTATTCCCGGCAATCTGGCTATCTCCTTCTGGCTGCAGCTCCAGAGCTCAAGCCGGTAATGTCGGGCCATACTGACCATTTCCTGCACCAGACGGGCTTTTTCTTCTTCTGCTGGTTCGTAGTAATCTAACTTCATTTTCCTGGCTCTGTTTTTTGCTTTCCTGTACCACTGCACAAAGCTGAACCTGACGGTGATCAAACCCAGGCGGTTCATTCTTTCAGCCAGTTTTGGGAAAAAACAAAAATTTGTTCTGAGGGTCCGGCTTGGGTCATCATACCAAAAAATAATCGGGTCAAACCTGACGGAAATTCTAGCCGGATTTTCCACCAGTTCTATGAGCGGTCCGAGTTGTTCCAGAACTTTTTCCGCAGGAGGGACCATTCTTTCCAAAAAACTCCCGCCCAACCCGGTGATGGTAAAATGAAGATAAAGCTGGTCGTATTTTTTGAGCAGATCTTTTAAACCATATTGATTTTTCAGAAGTGGTGAAAAGTTTTTTGACCACAGCACTATGGTATGAACTGACTCCGGCCGCAGGTCTACCTCCTGAACTTTCTGCCGACCAGGTGCCAGGACGAAGGCTTTTTCTTTGCGCAGCACTTCAGCCAACCATTCCGGATAATAGGCCACCAGGTCAGTTCGGCGGGAGGCACTGATGACTTTTTTCATAGGCTTAAAAAACTAATCCGTCTAATTTTTAAACATTAAAAATAATGATGTCTATTAAATCTGGATATTAAAAGTCCCCTGGCTAATAGGCTTAGAAAATCTGCCAACCTTTGAACCAATCGTTTTCAGCAAACTTTAGAAATCCTGTCTTTTCACTTTTTCTTGACTAAATTTTCAATCTTTTCCTTCCATTACCGGAAAAATCTTTCTCCAGAAAATAGAACATAAATTAAATTTAAAGGCCAAGCTGGGAAAACTCAGAAGCTGGATTTATCTTCCTCTTCTTCTCTAAACAGTCTGTCCCCCAGTGTCTCTCCAATGAAGAAATAGAAAAGAAAAAAATAAGCGATGGCCAGTACCAAAAGATAAAGCAATAGTCCACTTGTGGCCACTTCCAGAAGCCGGAAAAGGTTGGAATTCATAGACCTGGCGGCCAGCCAGAGGGAAAGCAACCAGAAAAGCCCAACAAACAGGAGGTCAAAAATCTTGGCTTTGACATAATTTTTAAAGCCCAGCGAAGAAACCGGCCCCTCTTTTTCTCCCCATCGATAATCTGAGGAGCCAGAAACACCAACTTCTATCCTGGAAGATTCGTCTGCACTGGTAGCTATTCCTAATTCACTCTCTTCTTCTAATTCCTCTACCTCTTCCAGTTCTTCTACTGTTTCCTGATTTAAACCTTTAAGTTCTGTCGTATCGTAAGTCAAAGATTCAGGAAAGCCGATGGTCGGGTGTGATGGTTTTTCTTCTTCCCG
>JACIYK010000017.1 GCA_014359965.1 Candidatus Aminicenantota bacterium | reverse complement strand
GAGCAGTCGATTGAAAATTTTGACAAAGCTAACATGTTCTGGGAATAGAGAATCGCTCTTGACCCTGAGAATCCCCAGGCCTGGCTGGCCAAGGGAGTAAACCGCTGGAGCCGGGCTTACCGTTTCCAAAATGTTCCGGCAGAAAAAAGAAAGGCTATTGCTTATGATGCCTTGAAGGCTATTGAAAAAGCCCGCGACCTGGATCCCGATTACCCTGAGCCCTACAGCTGGTTAAGCGTTTTGTACAAGAGTGTTTTGGCCAAGCTGGAACCGGAAAAGGAAGCCAGGTATAATGCTGAAGCTGATAAGAATGCTGAAAGGTTCAAGGAATTGAGAACCAGAATCCTGGAAAAGAAGAAACTGGAAGAAGAACTCAAGAAGGTAAAATAATTTTTGGAAATCCGGAAAGGGCAGACCTACGGTCTGCCCTTTTTTTATTTAATGATTGATGTTTATTCCGCTTAAAGACGAAAACCCGACTCTACGCTATCCGATTGTTACTCTGTCTCTTATTGTGGCGAATTGCCTGGTTTTCTTTTATCAGGCACTTTCGCCTAATGGCCTGGAATATTATGTGCTAAAGTTTGGCATTATTCCTTACGAAATAACCCACTTGCATCTGGATGTAGCTGTGCCGCGGGTGGTCTGGCCTATAAGCCTGTTGACGGGCATGTTCATGCACGGTAGTCTTTTTCATCTATTGGGAAATATGCTCTATCTGTGGATTTTCGGGAATAACGTAGAAGATTATCTGGGACACTGGCGTTTTGTCTTTTTTTATCTTGCCTGCGGCCTGACTGCCTCACTGGTCCAGGTGGCCGTTTATCCCAATTCTACTGTTCCGATGATTGGTGCTAGCGGGGCCATTGCTGGTTTGCTTGGAGCTTACCTGCTGCTTTATCCAGGAGCCAGAGTTAAAACCCTGGTTTTTCTATTTTTTTACTTTACTGTTATTTATGTTCCAGCTTGGGTTCTTCTTTCCCTATGGTTTGTGTTGCAGGTGTCAAACATTGGGCTTGGAGGCGGAGTGGCCTGGTTTGCCCATATTGGCGGTTTTTTGACCGGGATGGGGCTAATTTCTTTACGGCTTAAAAGGCACCGTCCTTTCTATTATGTTTAATTTGCTCTTGCCTTTATGGTAAAAAAGAGCTAAAATAAGCTCCTTCTGTTTATTGACAAATTAGCTGTAATTTAGTATCTTAACTCATCCATACAGGATTATTTTATTTAGGCAAGGTCGAACAATGAAGACTTATCATCCAAAAAAAGAGGAAATTCAACAAAAATGGTGGCTGATTAATGCTGAGGGCAAGATTCTGGGGCGCCTGGCTACAGAAATTGCTGTGCTTCTCCGTGGAAAAAATAAGCCTCAGTTCGCACCCAACGTGGATGTAGGTGATTTTGTGGTAGTTATCAATGCCGAGAAGATTCAGGTAACAGGTAAAAAGCTTGAGGATAAAATTTACTACCATCACTCCCAGTATCCTGGTGGGCTCAAAGAGAAGAAACTGAAAGAAATGCTGGAAACCAAACCAGAAGAAGTAATCAAGAAAGCTGTCTGGGGTATGATACCAAAGAACAAACTCGGGCGAGCCCTGTTTAAGAAGCTGAAAGTCTACCGTGGCCCTGAGCATCCTCATCAGGCCCAGAATCCTGAAGAATATAAGTTTTAGGAGGACCCGTGAGCCTAATTCAGTATTATGGAACTGGTAAAAGAAAAAATGCTGTAGCTCGAGTTTTTCTGCGCTCGGGCAAAGGCGATATTACTCTGGTGGCGAACAAAAAAATCCGTCCTTTTGAAGAATATTTTAAGCTGGAATCACTCCGCTATATCATCCGCCAGCCCCTGATGATTACGGAAACAGAAAACAAGTTTGATATCTTCATGAGAGTCGAGGGTGGTGGGCTGCGCGGTCAGGCAGAAGCTGTGCGACTGGGCATAGCCCGGGCGCTGGTAGAGTTTAACAAAGAGCTCAGACCAATACTCAGAAATGCCAACCTGCTGACTCGAGATGCCAGGATTAAAGAACGCAAGAAATATGGCTTGCTGGCTGCCCGTAAGGCACCGCAATATCATAAGAGATAAAGTCTTGTAGGGGAGGAAGCCTTTGGTTTCAGTAACTATGAAAGAACTTTTGGAAGCTGGTGTTCATTTTGGCCATCAAACCCGGCGCTGGAATCCCAAGATGAAAGAATACATTTTTGGCCAGCGCAACGGGATATATATCATTGACCTGCAGAAGACCATCAAGAATTTCAAAGAAGCTCTGCAGTTTGTCCGCAGTGTAGCGGAAAGTGGCAAAGAAATCCTGTTTGTCGGAACAAAAAAACAGGCTCAAGATATCATCAGGGATTATGCCACCAAGTGCGAATCATGCTACGTCAACCAGCGCTGGCTGGGCGGCCTGCTGACCAATTTTAAGGTCATTAGAGCTAGCGTGGAGAAGCTAATTGAGATGGAGGAGATGCGAGAAGATGGCCGCTGGGAGCTACTCTCCAAGAAAGAACAATCCAGGAAAGAAAAGCTCTACCGGAAATTGCAGAGAAACCTCGGCGGTCTGAAAAAGTTGACCGGATTACCTGGAGCTGTTTTTATCATTGATTCTTCTAAAGAGGAAATTGCCATTCAGGAAGCCCGGAAGATGAAAATCCCCATCGTAGCCGTGGTTGATACCAACGGTGATCCTGAAGTGATTGATTACCCCATCCCTGGTAATGATGATGCTGTTCGGGCTATCGAGCTCTTCGCTTCTAAAATTGCTGAGGCTATTATTGAAGGCAAAAAAGCCAGATTGGCCCAGGGTATGATGGAAGAGAAAAAGGAAGAAGTAGCAGGGGAAGAAAATGTCGGTGCCGCGGAGGAAAAGGCGGCTGAAGGTGAAACTAAAGAGAAAACTGAATAATTAAAAAAGATTATTAAATAAAGGAGTAGACCATGGAAATCACGGCAGAAATGGTTAAGGAATTAAGAAATAGAACCGGAATCGGCGTTATGGAATGCAAAGAGGCTTTACAGGAAGCTAACGGTGATATTGAGAAAGCTATAGAGATTTTAAGAAAAAAAGGCCATGCCCGGGCTCAGGAAAAGGCAACCAAAGAGGCAGCTGACGGAATCGTTGGTTCCTACGTGCATGCTACCAACAGAATTGGTGTTCTGATTGAAGTTAACTGTGAGACCGATTTTGTGGCCCGGAATGAAGAATTCAAGGAACTGGTAAAAAACCTGGCCATGCAGGTAGCGGCCTCTAATCCTCAGTACATTTCTCCCGAAGATATCCCGGCCGAAGTGATCGAAAGAGAAAAAGAAATCATTAAAGCACAGCTCCAGGATGCTAAGAAGCCGCCGGAAATCATTGAAAAAATTGTTCAGGGCAAACTGGCTAAGTTCTATGAAGAAGTTTGTTTACTTGACCAGCCCTACATAAAAGATGATAAAATAAAAGTCAGAGACCTGGTTAACTCCCATATTTCCAAGTTTGGTGAAAATATCAAGATTAGAAGGTTTGTAAGGTACGAGATAGGCAAATATTAATTTTGGTAGAAAGATAAATGGAAGAGGGCAAACCTGCCTACAGAAGAGTTCTTCTTAAGCTTTCGGGTGAAGCTCTTCTTGGAAGTCAACCCTACGGTATAGATTTCAGGAAAACTCGCGCTATTGCCGCCGAAATAAAACAGATTCACGACCTGGGTGTGGATGTGGCCATTATGATTGGTGGTGGCAACATCTTTCGAGGTGCCCGTGGAGTAGCTGAAGGTATGGACCGTGTTTCGGCTGACCATATCGGGCTTCTGGCCACCATTATCAACGGCCTTGCCCTGCAGGATGCTCTGGAAAAAGAAGGGTTAAACACTCGCTTGATTTCAGCCCTGGAAATAAAAGCGGTGGCCGAACCATTCATCAGACGCCGGGTGCTCAGGCATCTGGAAAAAAGACGGGTAGTTATTTTTACTGCGGGCCTGGGCAGCCCCTACTTTACTACCGATACCGCGGCTGTACTGCGGGCTCTGGAGATTAAAGCTGAAGTCATTTTAAAAGCTACCAAGGTTGACGGAGTTTATTCATCCGATCCTATGGTTGATCCCACAGCCACCAAGTTTGAGGACATAAATTTTCTTGATGTGCTACAGCAGGAATTGAAAGTCATGGACAGTACAGCTATCTCGCTGTGTAAGGACAATAAATTACCCATCATAGTTTTCAACCTTAACGTTCCCGGCAATATTAAAAAAGCCGTAACCGGCGAAAAAGTCGGGACCAGAGTCTCTTGATTTTTTTTCCAAATCTCTTGAAAGGAGGGCGATCATGGTGAAAGATGTCTTAAAAGACCTGGAAAAAAAGATGAAAGCTTCTATAGATTATTTCCGGAAAGAGATAAGCAAACTGCGCACGGGAAGAGCAAATATCAGTATTTTTGAAGATATTAAAGTTATGTATTACGGCACACCTACACCCATCAATCAGGTAGCCACCATTGGTGTGCCGGACCCCACACTCATCACCGTTCAGCCTTGGGACCCCAGCCTGATGGAAGCAGTGGAGAAAGCCATCCGTTCTTCCGACTTTGGTTTTAACCCCATAAATGATGGTCGGGTAATTAAAGTGCCGGTCCCGCCTCTGGATGAAGAGAGGAGAAAAGAGCTGGCTAAAAAAGTGAGCAAGATGCTGGAAGAAGAAAAGACTGCCTTGAGAAATATGAGGCGTGAAAGTAAAGAATACATTGAGAAACTGGAAAAGGAAAAGAAAATTACGGAAGATGATAAATTTCACGGTCTGGAAAAGCTTCAACAGCTGCTCGACCAGTACATAAAACAGGCTGAAGAAATAGCTGCGGCCAAGGAAAAGGAAATCCTGGAGGGCTGAACTCGGGCTGCGTAAATAAATACCTGGCTTTTTCTTACTCTTGCTTTAACTCGTTAGTTTTCCCGAGACCTGCTCCGGTCTGATCTAAAAGAGACTTAAAAAAATATGTTTAACTCTGGTGTTTAAACCAGTTTTCGGTAGTGCCAAACCGGGTTCTGATGGCTACCCCCCAGCCTACAAATCCGATCACCAGAGAAAAAAGAAAGCCGACCATAGGAAGCAAGCTGAAAAAGGTCGCCAGTACCAGTCCGATGATTGAGGTCCAAATGATGTGGGGCATCTTCTGGACACCCAGAGCTCTTAAGAAGGATTGACCTAAAAAGTAAGAAAAAGCTGTTCCGCCAAAAATCTTGATTATCATCCCCAGAGAGAGCAGAATGAAAAAGAGCGGGATGCCGATCAAAATAAACATCAGCAGAGCAGAAAGGGCTACAAGACCGAAGAAAAGAATCTGGCTCAAAAAGCCGATGCCAAGTACAGGCCAGAAATCATTCTGAATCCGGCTGGCCGCCAGGTTGACCTGCCTGGGAAAAAGGCCCGCCACAAAGATAATTAGAAGCAGACCAAAAAACAGAGAAATTAGTTTGAAGGCCAGAAAAATAGTGCCGAGCGGAAAAAAGACACCCTTCTTGAATATCTCACCGGTCAGCTTTCTCCCTGTTGGGAAAAAAACCGTATCTCCCTTAACCACGCAGCCTGGCTCTTTCTCCAGCGTACCTCCGAGAACAACCACATCCTCGTTGACCACGGCGCTGGATTTGATAATCACCCGGGTGCCAAAGCCCACCACGGATTGACCGACTTCTCCGTTAATAATGATTTCGCCGCCAAAAACCACGACATTTTCTTCCACCCGGCCGTCCACCTGAACCCGGCTTTTAAAGGCCAGGATGTTTTTCTGTGTTTCTCCGGCGGCCACCGTTATTTCCCGGTGAAATTGAGGGTCGCTCTGGGCAGAGATTTTCCGCCAGCCGGCAGACAGCAAAGAGCTAGAGGCCAGAACGAGAATGATCAATGTTACGAATATTAAAACAGTGTTACTTTTAGCTTTCATTTCTTAGCTCCTTTCGGAGATTTTTATGTATTTTAAAAGCCAGAGGGCCAGGGCTAAAGAGATAAAAACACCCAGGGCAGAAAGGCCCAGAGCCAAGTTAGGGTTAAAGAAGTCAGTCAGAGAATTGACGATTATTTTCCCGGCCAGGCTGAAGGATTTAGCCAGCGCTTCAAGATACTTGAAACCCAGGATCAGCAGACGACTGAGTTTCCAGGACAGCCCAAAAATATGTTTAAATACTTCCCAGCTCCAGGCTAAAGTTTTTATCTGGCTGGCCATTATCCAGAAGGCAACAAAAAGGCTGAAAAGGAGGTAAAGGCCGCCAGCCAAAAATACCAGCCAGGTCTTTTTGCGGCTGAGTTCAGGTAATTTAGCCAAGACCTGAGAGGTAAACTCCTCTGGCAGTTCTAAACGGGGCAGGCGTTTAATTCCCTCGAGCAAAGCCTGTCTTTCTCTCAGGGCTTGCTGGCAACGGGGGCAGGACAGGAGGTGGTTCTCCACCCGTTCCCTTTCTTCGGTACTCAATTCCTTTTCCAGGTAGTCGTAAATTTCCCTCAACTTGAGGCAGCTCATGCTTCCTCCATTAATTGCCGGAGCAATTCTTTTGCCTGAAAAACCCGGTTTTTAACTGTGCCCACCGGCAAATTTTTAATCCCGGCGATTTCCTCGTAAGAAAAATCGTTAATGTGCCTTAAAATGAAAAGTTCCCGCAGGTTCTCCGGAAGCCGGGCCAAGGCCTGGGTAATGGTTTCCATGGCCATTTTTCTTTCATACTGTTCAGCAACCGAGGGTTCGTGGTCAGAAAGCTGCACCGGAGCATACTGTTCATCCTCCCCCTGGGCATCCAGAAAAACTAGGGGGATTTTCTTTTTTCTCCAGTAATCAATAAGCAGGTTGGAAGCGATACGGAAGAGCCAGGTGGAAAACTGAAAATTATCTTTATAGGTATGCAGGTTAGCATAAGCCCTGAGAAAAACTTCCTGTGTCATTTCCAGGCTCAATTCTCTCTCCTGTATCATTCTGAAAAAATAATTAACCAGGGAAGACTGATACTTGCGCACAATAAATTCAAAAGCCTGTCTTTCTCCCTGGAGACAGCGGCGAACGTAAACTCTGTCCTCATTCTCCGTCATCTTCGCTTTCTGTTTATCCATACGAAAAACTGGCTAGAAAGTTTAGACCGCCTGGCCCCTGGGTTCTTGAGGGCCTGAAGATTCAATAATTTCGCAATCGGGTGGCACTTTCAGCTCAAAAAGTTTATCAGGCAGCGACAGGTTAGTTTTCAGACGGTTGAACCAGTATTCCAGCTTGTTTCCGGCCTGGTCAAAGAAGACGGCTTTGGTGGTCAGCCAGGTTTTTCGGTCTATCTCCAGGAGGAGATAACGGAATTCCCCTTCTTCTTTAGGGGTTAGCTTTAACTGGTAGACGTCCTGGCGGTCAGAAGGGAAAGGATTAAAACTTGGGGAATAACGATCGGTAATAGAATAAGTTCCTGAAATCAGGCTGAGAATTTCAGACTCGTGGCCGGGAGAATCCACGGCGTTTTTAATCAATTGCTTGTCCTCGGGAAAATAAAGCCAGAATTGACCCCGCTGGTAAAGAAAAATTTGCTTCTCTGGCGCCTCGTATTCCCAGCGCATCCGGTCTGGCTTTCGCAGGTAAAATTTACCCTGCCCGGTGAGAGGTTCAGGGCTGGCGCTGGAATAGTAGAACTGCTTGAATTCAGCCTGCAGGGAGGTTATGGCCTTCATCCTGGATTCCAGCTGCCGCAGAACATCTTCTGGTGTGAGGCTGGGTTTGGCTTGAGGATAAGCGAGGCTGACGAACTGAAGCCACAGGAGGAAAATAAGCAACTGGACTTTTTTTCTGGGGAGAATTTCTGTCGCTATGTTCTTTTCTATTTTCATGATCGTCAACCTTTTCTACCGTAGTCAGGCAGATTGGCGAATTCTTAATACTTTGCTCTGTTTATTTTCTCTTGGTCGCCTGTGGTTGTCAACGGAAACCAGGGTCTGAGCTGATAATAAGTCCTTCTCCCCGGTCAGTGAAAGTTCAGGCGGCTCAAATGAAACAGCAGATATTACTTTTTTTTTTCACTCCTTGGCTTCTGGCCGGCTCAACCTCAATTCCGAAGGCTGGCTGTCCCCCGATTCCAGATAATCCTATTAGACTGGATACCATGTCTTAACCTGAAAGAATTCTTTCCTTGACAAGAAAGAAAAAAGCAGATAAGAGATAGAGGAAATTATTATGGAGGGAATGGATGCACAGGAAAAGAGTGTTAAGTGGCCTGTTTTTTTTAGCGGGATTGGTTTGTCTGGTGACCTCAGGTTTTTCTCAGACAGCGGCTGAGTTTATCAAAGCTGGAGATGAGTATTATGCCAGGTGGGAAGACCAGAAAGCCCTGGATGAATACCTGAAAGCTTTGCAGGTTGAACCCAACAATTATGAAGCTCTCTGGAAAGCCGCCAGAGGTTATGTGGACGTGGGAGACCTGGTTAGTGGAAAGGGAAAGGAAGCTGACAGCAAAAAGTTTGACCTTTACCTTAAGGCGGAAAAATGTGCGGAAAAAGCTATCTCGGTTAACCCGAACGATACTTGGGGGCATTTCTTCCTCTCCGCCGCCCTGGGCAAAAAGGTTCTTTTGCTGGGTAAGAAAGAACAGATTAATGTTTCCAAAAAAGTCAAAGCTGAAATTGAAAAAGCCATCGAGCTGGACCCCAACAACGACCTGGCCTATCATGCCCTCGGCCGCTGGCACCGGCGGATGGCGGAAATCGGCGGAGCCAAGAGGGCCATCGGCAGCCTGCTCTATGGTTCTATACCCAAGGGTTCTTTTGAAGAATCGGAAAAATGGTTGAAGAAAGCCGTAGAATTAAAACCCGATTATATCAACCATCACCTGGAACTGGGCCGCACCTATTTGGCTATGGAAAAGAAGGACCTGGCCGCTGCTGAGTTCAAGAAGTGCCTGGAACTGCCCGAGTCTACTTCCAGAGATAAGAGCCTGAAAGAAGAGGCCAGGGAAGAACTGGAGAAGTTGAAAAGATAGCAAAAGACAGGTGCGTTTAAGCCTGATAAAAAACTTATCAGGCTGAATAATTTATTGGTGGCCAAGAAAGGAAGAAGGCGGTCTTTTTGGACCGGTTATTAGTTCAGGGCGAAAAAAATTTGTTCCATTCTAAAAAGCCTCTTATTTCTTATATTTCATTCTGACTGATTGTAAATGGAAACCTCGCCTCTGGACATGAGAAAAAGTTGCCCGAAAAATAAAGCTAACCTGTTAGCTGCTTGTCATAAAAAAATCAGAAGAACAAGGTTTAAAAAACAAAAATATTAGTCTTAGACCGGGATTATTCTTCAGAAAAAACCTGAGCTTCAAAGACCTGAATTTCTACCCCACGCTTCCATTCATCGGGTGGTAGCCCGGCTTTAAGGCAACCGTGTGATAGATAGTTTTCCAGGTCCCAGCCATATTCCAGCGGTACTTGTGGCAGCAACAACCCCTGGTGATACCCTTTGCTGATGATGATCCCATGACGCCCGACAACCACTTCTTCTGGCCTTTCCACTTTCCTGGGCAGACTTAAAACAGAAATTTCAATCTTGAGGTCATCAAGCTCTTCCAGTGAAAGCGGGGGAAAGCGGTAATCTTCTGTAGCCGCGGCTATAGCCACCTCAATGATGGTTTCCAACAGCGGTTTATAAGGCAGTGGATAGCCGATGCAGCCCCTTAATTCTCCGTTGACATGAAGAGTGACAAAGGCCCCCTGTTTTTGCTGGAGTCGGGGATTTTCAACTTTTACTTTAATTTTCTCGCCGGTTTTGAGGTAATGTTCTATAGCCTGGCGGGCCAGCTTTAAAAGAAAGGCCTGTTCTTCTTTGTTTAGGAATCTATCTTCAGAATTGTTCATTTTTTCCCTCCATCTCAAAAATTAGGTGCTCCAAAGGGATAAAAGAGAAATGTCCGTTGAACTGAATTTTTCGGGCCTGAGCTTTAATTTCCTTTTTCCGGTCCAGAGATAAGGAAAGATAGATTTTTTCTGTAAAGAGGGGGTGCAGAAGTAGTTTTTTTCTCTCAGTAGTCGGCCCGAGTTCAAAAACGCCCAGCACCGACCAGGGACCGGAAGCCTCTACAGCCTGGAAGAATGCTGGTTCAAGCAATTTCTTCCAGTGTACAAAATAAACTTTTTCTACTATAACTGACAGTCCCCGGTAGCGCCCGAGAAGATAACCAGAATTAAACAGGTTATTGTTTTTCAGAGCCAAGAGCAATTCTTTCAGCGGTTCTTGTAAAATTACCAGGTCCATTTTTCTGCTGGCATTATAGCACACTCTCAAATTGCCTGACAAAAATTGCTTGACGGGTAATGTTTAGTTAACATAATATGAAGCCGAGGGCAGGACGATGGGTTATCAACTGATAATTGTCGGGCCGCTGGAAACAAATTGCTATCTTTATTTCTGTGAAGATACCAGAGCATGTGCCATTATTGACCCGGGAGCCGAGGCTGAAAGAATCTTCCCTCTGGTCACTCAACTGAGCTTAAAGCCGGTCATCATCCTTAACACTCACGGACATGTGGACCATATTGGAGCTAACGTGGAGGTTAAAGAGCGCTACCGTATTCAGATAGCCCTGCACGCAGCTGATCTGCCCATGCTGGAAGAAAGCATTCAGCTGGAGTTTGGTTTAATGCTGGGGGCCAAGCCCAGCCCGCCGCCTGACCGACTGCTGGCTGACGGCGAGGAAATTAAGATTGGCCAGACCAGCCTGAGAGTAATTCACACGCCAGGTCACACGCCTGGCAGCGTTTGTTTTTATACCGAGGGAATCTTGTTCGCCGGAGATACTCTGTTCTGTGGTGGAGTTGGCCGGACCGACTTGCCGGGTGGTTCCTGGAAGCAGTTAGCCGAGTCTCTGCGCTCGCGAGTTTTAACCCTCCCCGATGACACCGTGGTATTGCCCGGCCACGGACCGAAAACGACCATCGGCGAAGAAAAAGAATCAAATCCTTTCCTGGAATAAAATTGTCTCAGGATGAAATTGAACCGCCAGCAAGAAGAACACGTTCTTAAAGTCTACAGCGACTATTTAACAGTAGAAAAGGGACTTTCCAGCAACAGCGTCAGTTCCTATGTTTTTGACCTGCAGAAGTTTTATCAGTACCTGGCTGATGAGAATAAATCGCTCTTTAAAATAAAGGAAGAAGACTTGGTGAACTTCATGCAAAGGCAGGCTTTATCAGGCCTGGCACCTCGTTCTCTGGCTCGACTGGTTTCTTCACTTAAATCTTTTTTTAAGTTCCTGCTCGTGGAAAATGTCATCAGGAAAAACCCAGCCGAAAACCTGAGTTCGCCTTCTCTCTGGCTGACACTTCCTAAGGTGCTGACCGAAGAGGAAGTAGAAATGCTTCTGGAACAGCCGGAACTTACTAAGCCCCAGGGGATAAGAGACCGAGCCATACTGGAAGTGTTGTACGGGTGCGGACTGCGGGTTTCAGAACTCGTTTCGTTGAGGCTGGAAGACGTCCGCCTTAACCAGGGATTCCTGGTGTGCCGAGGCAAGGGCAGTAAAGAGAGGATTGTGCCTATGGGTAGAAAGGCGGTGCAGGCGGTGAAAAATTATCTTCAGAACGTGCGGCCCATCTTTGATAAAGAAGGTTCGCCGGTGCTCTTTCTGACCAGGCGAAGTAAGGCTTTTACCCGTCAGGGCGTGTGGAAAATTCTGAGAACCTATGGCCAGAAAGCCGGGTTAAGCGAAAAGCTTCACCCGCATATCCTGCGTCATTCCTTTGCCACCCATCTTCTGGAGCACGGAGCTGACCTGCGTTCTGTGCAGATGCTTTTAGGTCACAGCCAGATTACCACCACTCAGATTTATACTCACGTCAGCCGGGAAAGGCTGAAACAGGTCTACGATAAATTTCACCCTCGAGCCTGAATTAGTTTTAAGAGGATAGCCTTTTAAGAAAAAGTTTGAGCCAGACGGAAAAAACTTCCTTTTTCTGAGGGAGAAGGCGGTCAGATACTTCCGCTTGCCAGAAAACCTCTTTCTGAACAACAGGGTTTTCCAGAGCTTTTCTTTCTATCACCACAATTCTGGAACCGGTGGTTTTAATTAGATCATTTGCTCCTGGTTCCTTTTTAAAAGCCCGGGGAGATGATGGAAGAAGCAACTTGAATGAAACAGCAGTGTTTTCTCCGGACCAGATAATTTCAGATGGCTGGAAAGAATAATAAAAACGAATTTCTTTTTCCAGACCTTCTACGTAATCGACTCTGAAGTCTGGACGGGGAAAAGGAGGCGATTTTAACCGGAGCGATTTTTTTCCTAGCTGGATTTCCCATCTTTTCAGATTACTGGCTAGGTGGTAGATGATAAAGTCCAGACCATCTTCTTCCAGCAAGCCATGCCATACAGCCTCAGCCATAAATTTTAGACGGTCAGTTAGTCCAGATGAAAGGTATAATTCCCCTTCAAATTTTATCTGTAAGGTGGTCTGCCAGCATTTTTGTTCTGACTGCGGAAATGAGTTAAAGGGGCCCGGCGAAAACAGAAAAAATACACAGGTTAGAAAAAGATAAGAAAAATGGCAGCTAAACTCTTTCGGCAAAAGTCCCTTCCCATTATAGTTTTTATCATAGGCGGACTGGCCTTGACAAGATAGGCGACCAGTGCTAAAGTATATAGGCTTTTAAGGCTACAAAGTAAACTATAGAGTTTAATAATATTAAATTGTGGGTATAAAGATGAAAAAAGCTCAGGAAATCAGGAAGGAAATTATTCAGACCGAGTTCAAGAAGCATATGCTGCAGGCTGCCCAGGAAGTTATCATCCGGCGTGGCTTTAAGGCCGCCACCATGGATGAAATTGCTCGCGAGGCCGGCTTTTGCAAAGCTACACTTTACAAGTATTTTAAAAATAAAGGTGAGATCCTTCTGGAAATAATTTTGCAATACATTGAGGACGTGAAAAACCGCATTCTGGAAGTCTCTTCATCTGATGACCCACCGGAAGAAAAGCTAAAGAAGATGATTTATTCTTTGCTTGAAATACAGTTAAAGAAATCCAACATATCACGCCTTTTCATTCAGGATAAAAACATTAGAGAGTTTTTACACCGCTTTTTTGGGCCTTCGGATAAAGAAAACAACCGTGAGGTGCAGCAGGCCATCAAAAACTTTAATGCCAGGCGTGAAGAAATATTTAAAGCTGGTCTGGAAGTGATAAAAGAAGGCATAGATAAGGGAGTTTTTATCAAGGGCTCACCCGAAAGAATTCTCTATTATGTCTGGGCAGTGACTGAAGGTTTGATGCATGTAAGATTCTGGCAGGAAAAGAAACTGTCGCCAGAAAAAGAATCTGAAGAAATTTTTGCTTTTCTGATGAAGGGGATTGGCCAAAGTCCCACCCCGAAAGGAGAGAAGAAATGAGTTCAGGAAAAAAACTTACCTCAATTCTGGTAGGTTTTCTGTTTATCCTACTGGCTTCTGGATTAGCCCAGGAAAGTCAAAATCAGAAGAAGGTTCTGGAGCTAAGCCTTCAGGATTGCCTGAAACTGGCCCTGGAACAAAATCCCTATTTTCTGGCAACTCAGGCCAAAGAAGATGAGGCCAGAGCCCAGGTCCGACAGGCGGCGGCTAACTTTTTCCCCAGTCTGAGTGCTCAGGGCACGGATATTCTCGATAAAAAAGTTTTCACCGTGGAAATTCCTCCAATGTATCCAGGTCAGCAACCGCAGCGCGTTAAGTTTGATTTTACCCGGACCTATCAGATGAGTCTGTCGTTTTCTGTACCAATTTTCACCAGCGGCAAATTGCTTTCCAGTTATAAGCAGGCTCAATACAATTATCAGGCCACTAAGGAATCGATAAACCAGGCCCGTCAGGAAACAGTTTTTAATGTGAAGAGAGCTTTCTATGGCTACCTGCTGGCGCGACGTTTTGTAGAAGTAGCTGAAGAATCCGTAAACCTGGCCGAAAAACACCTGAGTAATGTCAAAAATCTGTATGAAGTGGGTATGGCCACCAAGTTTGATCTGCTGCGCGCTGAAGTCCAGCTTTCTAATCTGAAGCCACAGCTCATCCGGGCACGGAATAGCCTTGAGGTGGCTGAACTGGCTCTGAAAAATTTACTGGGCTTGGACCTCAATCAGCCCATCAAGATTAAAGGAGAGCTGAGCTTTGAAGATAAGCAGATTAACCTGGATGAAGCCGTTCAGAAAGCGTTGGCCAACCGGCCTGAGGTCCATCAGCTCAATTACCAGAAACAGATGGCTCATGAGATGTTTAAATTAGCCAGGGCGGCTGATTTACCTACTCTGGCCCTTGGTGGTAATCTGAATTACTGGGCCAACAGCTTAAATTTTAGAAAGAATACCTGGGAAAATTATTACACCATCAGTCTGGTTCTTAATGTGCCCATTTTTAACGGGTTTGCCAACCGGGCTCAGGCCGCCCGAGCCACCGCTATGGCCAGACAGCTGGAATATTCGCTTAAGGGCTTGACGGAAAACATTAAGCTTGAAGTGCAGCAGGCCATGCTAAATTATCAACAGGCTAAAGAAGCTCTTCTATCGCAGGAAAAGAACGTGGAGCAGGCTGAGGAAGCAGTCCGTTTAGCGGAATTAAACTATTCGGAGGGTCTGGCTACCACGCTGGATGTGACCACAGCACAGGTGGCTTTGAGTCAGGCCCGGACAAATTATGCCCAGGCACTTTATGACTGCCTGATGGCTTTAGCCCAGCTGGAAAAAGCTACGGGTGAATCAGCCCTGAGCGGCAAAACAGATTAAACCGGCTGATTCTAATAATTTTTCTCGCGAAAAATAAGGAGGAATAAGATGAGGACAGCAAAAATCAGGATTTTAGCTCTAACTATGATGCTGACTGCTCTAATAGCCTGTCAGAAACCGGCAGATAAAACCAACCAGTCTGGTGTGATGGAAACAAAAGCTTCGCCGGTTAAGGTTTATAAGGTTAAAAGGCAAAAAATTTCTGAAAAATTAATCTATACAGCGATTATTGAACCCTACAGAAAACAGGTAATTACTCCGGATATTTCAGGCAAAGTGGCCAGAATTTATGTGACCGAAGGTGACCGCGTGCGTAAAGGTCAACTCCTGGCTGAACTTGATACTGAGGCCATCAGGCTGCAGTTAAAGCAGGCTGAAGCAGCTCTGGCCGCAGCCCAAGCTAACCTGACTGATGCTCAAAGAAACCTGGAAAGGATGGAAAGACTTTACCGCGAAAAAGCAGTTTCTGAACAGCAGCTGGAAAAAGTAAGGCTGGCCTTTGAGATGGCCACTGCCCAGAAGGACCAGGCTGAAGCAGCCGTTAACATAGCCAGACGGGCGTTAGAAGTTTCCTTAATGAAAGCACCTTTTGACGGTGTTATTGCTTCCAAAAATGTTGAAGAAGGCGATATTATCAACCCTATGATGGGAGGGATGTCAGCTGCTTCTGGCGTCTTGGTGCTCATGGATTATTCCAGAATAAAAGTAAAGTTTGACGTGGCACCAGCTGATGTGGCCAGAATTAAAAAAGGACAGAAAATTGAACTGGAAAGTTTCGAAATACCAGGGCAGGTTTTTGCTGGCCAGGTGACTTCTGTTAGCTCCATGGCCGACCCACAGACTAAGAAATTTCGAGTAGAAGCGGTGGTGGAAAACCCTGGATTGGTTCTAAAACCAGGAACTTTTGGTCAGGTAACCGTAGCTGTTAGCACCAAGGAAAATTCACTGGCTGTGCCCCAGAGAGCTATTCTGGAAAATTCTTACGTCCTGGTCGTAGAAAATGGCCAGGCCGTAAAAAGGATGGTGACCACCGGTTTGAAAAACACTAGCTTGATTGAGGTAACCTCCGGCCTTAATGAAGGAGAACTGGTCATTGTGGAAGGAAATTTTGGTTTAGCCGAAGGAACTCCAGTTAAGGTTGAAGGAGAGGTGGAAAAATGAAACTGCCGGAATTTTCTGTCAAGAGAAAAGTTACCGCTTCTATGATGGCCATGATCCTGGTGGTGGTGGGTATGATTGCCTTCACCAGGCTGGGGCTTGATTTCTTCCCGGACCTGGAATATCCCACCGTTTCAGTCATCACCACCTATCGTGGTGCTTCTTCAGAAGATATAGAAAACACCATAACCAAACCCCTGGAACAGGTGGTGTCCTCAGTTAGCGGAGTTAAGAAAGTGACATCTCAGAGTTCTGAAGGGGTTTCGGTTTTGATGGTGGAATTTGAATGGGGGACCAACCTGGATTTTGCTGCTCAGGACATTCGTGACCAGATAGGTCTTTATCGCAATTTTTTGCCAGAAAATGCTTCTAATCCTCTGGTGGTGAAGTTTAACCTGTCCCAATTCCCGGTGGTTTTCTATGGCATAACTTCTGATGGAGCCCTTTCCACCTACGATCTAAAAAAATTAATCGAAGATGAGGTAAAACCCAGGCTAGAAAGGCTGGATGGAGTAGCTTCAGCTGCGGTTTTTTCCACTGATGAGCGGGAAATCAGAGTAGAAGTGGACAAGAATGCCCTGGTGGCCTACAACCTCTCTCTCGATCGTATCCTGATGGCTCTGGCCAGCGAGAATGTGAACGCTCCAGCTGGGGATGTGGTAGAACGTCATGAAGATTTAATCGTCCGCACTATCGGTGAATTCAAATCAGTTGAAGACATAAAAAAAGTTGTGGTGGGACTCTCTCAACGTGGGGAACCTATATATCTCCAGGATGTAGCGGAAATAATGGACACCTTTAAAGAAACCAAAAGTGTGGCCAGAGTTCAAAAGCAGAATGCTGTTTACCTCATTGTTAATAAACGCTCTGGAGCCAATACAGCTCTGGTGGGCAATGCCGTAAAAAAAGAATTGGAAAAGATTAAGAAAACGCTGCCTTCTAGCGTTGTCTTCCATATGGCCATGGACCAGGCGGACATGATTAACCGCGTCGCCGGGAGGACAGCAGGTAATGCCTGGCAGGGTGGTTTGCTGGCCATTATTCTAATTTTTCTTTTCCTGCGCAACTGGCGGCCAACCTTGATCATTGCCATTGCCATTCCGCTTTCAATTATCACCACTTTTATCGCTCTCTATGCGGCTGGTTATACATTAAATCTGATGACTCTGGGCGGTTTGGCTTTAGGGGTAGGCATGCTGGTTGATAATGCCATTGTGGTTATTGAAAACACCTTCAGGCATATTGAGGAAGGGAAAAATGTAGATGAGGCTTCAATCGTGGGTGCATCTGAAGTAGGCATGGCAATTACGGCCTCCACTATTACCACCATAATAGTGTTTCTACCTGTGGTTTTTGCCAGTGGAATAACTGGAAAACTGACCCGGTCATTAGCTCTGACAGTGGCCTTTTCTCTGGTCTCCTCACTCTTTGTGGCTTTGACTCTTGTTCCTTTGTTTTCTTCCCTGCTGTTTAGGACCCACAGGAAAGTTTTTGGCCCGGAAAAAGAGCTGGCTGTAAAAGAACCAAAGTTTGAAAAAGCCCGTAGGGTTTACCGGAATTGGCTGACTCTGGCTCTGCGAAAAAGGAAATTGGTTCTAGCTGTGGTGAGTGTTTTGTTTGTAGTTTCTCTGGCGTTGATTCCCTTTGTTGGAACGGAATTTATTCCTCAATCTGACCGGGATTTCATTTTGCTCCGAGTCAAGCTTCCAGTAGGCTCTTCTCTTGAAGAGACAGATCGCATCCTTCGCCAGGTGGAAGATATCCTGTTGCAACAACCTGAGGTAACCATGGTCTCAGCCCAGGGTGGTTCAAGCGCTGAGGAAGGTCCGGCTGACATGGCCAGCGGCATGGGCCTGACCGGTACACATGAAGGAATGTTCTGGATCAGACTGGTGAAACGTTCTGATCGGGATTATACTGACGCTCAGATTCTGGAAAGGATTAGGGGATTACTGCCCAAGTATGAAAATGTTAAATTTGAGCAGGTAAACATGGAGTCATCGATGATGGGCGGTGCCCAGGCACCAGTTGAGATTAAGATCTTCGGTAAAGACCTGGAAGTACTCAAACAGATTGGGGATACGATTGTCACTCGCCTGAATGATGTAGAAGGCCTGAGAGATTTAACCCACAGTCTGGCTCAGGGAAAGCCGGAATATCAATTTATTATTGACCGAGAAAGGGCTGCCAGACTGGGGCTGTCTGTAGGCCAGGTTTCCAGCACGGTGCAAACTGCCACTCTTGGAAGGGTAGCCAGCCGTTTTCGTGATGGTTCGGATGAGATTAATGTCCGGGTGGTGCTGGCCAAGAAATACCGCGATAACCTTGAAGAAATAAAGAAAACACCGATAACTTCCCAGTTAGGCAAGCTGGTTTATTTAGAACAAGTAGCAGACTGGAAGCGAGGAGAGGGGCCGATTCAGATTACCCGGGAAAATCAGATGAGAAAAATTTCCGTGACCGCTAATACGGCTGGTAGAGACCTGGGGAGCATCATGAAGGATGTTAAAGCCAGGCTAAATGGCCTGGAGAATAAACTGCCGGAAGGTTATTTCATAGAATATGGCGGAGCTTATGAACAAATGATTGACGCTTTTAAGGTTCTGGCGGGGGCTTTTGCCCTGGCTCTGCTTTTGGTTTATATGGTCATGGCTTCACAATTCGAGCACTTCCTGCATCCCTTCGTTATTATGTTCACCATCCCTCTGGCTATCATCGGTGTGGTATTTGGTCTGCTTATCTCCGGAAAAACTGTAAGCCTGCCAGCTTTAATTGGCATCATACTTCTGGCGGGAATTGCTGTAAACAACGGTATCGTTATGATTGATTACATAAACCAGCTCATCCGAAGAGGCCTCAACCGGCAGGAAGCTGTTATCCGCGGTGCAGTTACCAGGCTGAGACCAATTTTGCTCACTGCTCTGACCACTATCCTGGGAATGCTGCCCATGGCCGTGTCAAAATCTTCCGGTTCAGAATTTAGGTCTCCTATGGCTGTGGCTGTGGTTGGAGGTTTAATAACCACCACTTTTCTCACTCTGTTTGTTGTCCCAATTGTCTACAGCCTGATTAACAAAATTTCCTACAAAGATTATCAGGCAGAAAAAACTGAACAGGAAACCACATAACATAAATTGGTGGTAGAAAAGGGGCAGCTTTAAGCTGCCCCCTTTTTTCTTTCAGAGAATTCAGCAGCCGTTATGATTACATTTATGTTAACGGCAAGGAATATGTCTGCCGCTAGAATTGCTAATTTTATAATGAATTACTGCCAAATTTTTCTCTCCTTGTTTGTAACAATCTAAAAAACTGAGATTTGCCTTAGCCTGAAAAATTTATTATTCTTTAATAAATGTTGTCTGATCGGAGGAATAAGGGGTGAAAAACTTGGTTAAAAAAAATATTGCGGTTAAATTGTTTGTGGTCATCGTTTTTCTCTTGAACCTGGTGGTTATTTCTCTAGCCGGATATTCTCCCAGAAAGCTTATACGTCTTGATGCTTCTATTCTGCCCGAAGGTCCGCTGAGAAGATGGAAAAACTTAGGTCTTCTTGGCGGAGAGTTTGTCCCGGTGTTTAAGGTCATTCCTTCTGTCAAAACCATAAAGGGACAGAAAGCCTGTGACCTGACGGCTATGGATGTGCTGCTTCGCTCTACCTTTTCTCCCCCTGCCTATCTTAACGGCAAGAATCCCTTTACAGTGCTGGCCAGGGTTTTCCTGCCAGAGCTGGCTCAGCACCGGACAATTTTAACCTGGTCCACGAAGCCTAACCAGGCTGCCATTATCGGCATCGGCAAAGCCAGAGATGCTGCCTTTAGTAATCTGGGGACCCTGAGGCTGGGCTATGCCGACGGTTACCCTGAGCCCCAGCTCTGGCATCTGGTGGCCGTGGTTTATGATAAGAAGAAATTAAGAGTTTATGTGGATGGATGGCTTAAAGGTGAGAAAGAAGCTTCACTGGAGATCAAACCTGATAGATATTTTTATCTGGGGGGTCAGCAGTTAAAAAATTTTCCTTTACCTTTTGACCCCCTTCACGGCTACCTGGCTTTTCTGGAAGTTATTGATACGGCCATGACAGCTCAGGAAGTCTGGCAGGCGGCCGGACACCGCGAAGCCATACCTGTGTTCCCTCCTGATAACCAGAAAATTGAGGAACTAAGCGTTACTTTAAAATGGGAAAAAGGAGATGAGCGCGCGGCTTCTTACCAGGTTTATTTTTCCAGCAATAGAGAAGAGGTAATTCAGGCGGAGAAAAAAGCCCTTAAAGCTTCTCTTCCATTAGCGAGCAGTTATTATGAAGTAGAAGGTTTAAAACCAGGTCAGGTATATTTCTGGCGTGTAGATCAGCTAGATGCTCAGAAAAAATTGCTCCAGCCGGGGCTGGTCATGAGCTTCAAAGTGGATCGTGGGGCAGCCAAAAATCCGGTACCGCATAACCTCCACGGCAGCGTCAACCGTGAAATTAAGAGGGTGCGCTGGACACCGGGTAAATGGGCAATCTCCCAGGATGTCTTTTTTAGCGCTGACCCGAAGAAACTGGAAAAAAGTAAGCCAGTGGTGAAAGACCTAAGGCCGGATATGAACTTTTTCTTTTTGCCCGATAAGGAGGCTTCCTACGGTCGGAAATTTTTCTGGAGGGTTGATAGCAGAACGGCCCGAGGGGAAACCATTAAAGGGGAAACCTGGAGTTTTCGTATTCAGGATAATCCAGCTGACCAGGACCTGACTTTCTTTGTGGCTGCTGACCTGCATTACGGCGGAAGTATGAAAGCCAGAGAAGTCAACCAGTTGATGGTGCGGGAGATGAACTCACTTCCAGGACAATTTTATCCCGAAGAGTTTGGCTTAAAAGGAAAAATTCACACCCCGCGGGGAGTAATCATTCTTGGTGACATTGTGGATGACGGCGAGGCGCCTGATGTTCTCACTACCTGGCAAGAGTACGTAGAGGACTTTGGCTTAAAAGGAGAAGGCCTCTTAGCCTTCCCGGTTTATGAAGGATTTGGAGAAAACGATGGGTCTTCAAAAGGTCTGGTCAGAAATAATCTACAAAAACGGAATAAATTACGGCCCTCGATTCGCAGCCTCTCGGCTGATGGCCTGCATTATTCCTGGGATTGGGGCAAGGTGCATTTTGTTCATCTTAACCTTTATCCAGGAAGGGCCGGTGAAGAACTGCTGAACTACTGGCGCCGAAGAATTTCCAGTGATGCCCGCTATCCAAAATACAGTCTGGACTTTCTGATTGAAGACCTGAGGAGGAACGTAGGCGGGACTGACCGACCGGTAGTTATTTTCCAGCATTACGGCTTTGATTCCTGGAGTGAAACCTTCTGGACTGAAAGAGAAAGAAATGCTTTTCTAAAAGCTATTGAGCCTTACAACGTGGTGGCTATCTTCTGGGGCCATTCGCATGTTTCCCAGGCTTTTAGCTGGCATGGTATTAAGACCTGGTGTGCGGGCACGCTGAATAATGACCCAGACCCTGGTGAATTTCTGGTGGTGAACATTAAAACCGGACGGCGGAATGGTGAGATGATAGTGGCTGAGCGCACGGCCGGTAAATGGGTCCGGTGTGAAAAATTTACTTTTCCTATGAAGAAAACTCAAAAAAAGAAGTAGAGTTAATTCCGCTCATTCCTTTGGCTTGAACTTAAGAAAGGCTCCAATATTGCCATAGTGGTCAAGACGCGAGGGCGGAGTAATCTGGTAAACAGGTATGTTGCGGCCCATGGCCAGTTCGAGTGCCTCGTCTACTACGTCAGCTACTTCTTCCGTTTTCATCTTGCAGTTCGGGCATACTTCTTCGTTTAAGAAGAGCCTGTGACAACCTGGACAGACCTTTCCCGGCTTGGAAAAGTTATGGGTGACCAGGATAGCCTGGACTTCAAAAGAATTAAGGCGACGCAGTGTATCGGCCAGTCCAGAGACTGCTCTTCCTCCGCTTTCCAGTTCAGAAATAAAATTTTTTACGAATTCTTCATCTTCTTTTTTCTTTAGTTTATCTTCAATTTCCAGACACTCTTTCAAAATTTTAGAAGGCTCTGTATCTGGTCTGGCTTTGAGCCTTCCTGCCAGCTTGTTACGGACATAAGTATGAAAATGTTCTTCAATCTGGGGGTAATATTGATTATCGCAGCCTACCAGCAGCCAATTAAAATTATTTTGCTTCAGAATTTCAAACGTCCTGCTGGCTGCTTTCTTGAAATGTTCCAGGAGCATAGCTTCTATATGTCTTTCTATTTTCTTGGCTTCGTAGCCCTCAAAACCTCCCTTTTTGACCTGTTTAGGAACGTTGCTTTCCAGAGTATCCAGAAGTTTTATTTCACCAAGAAAGACTTCGTACCAGACTGCCTTTTTCCTGTTTATCAGAAAAACGCAGGTTTTTTTGTATTTTTCTAAAATGGCGGCCAAGGGCCTAGTATAAAAATCAAAGTCCTGGACAATCCTGTTTCTTGGGCCATGGGGCAATTCCAGCTCCTGCCAGAAGTTCTGACCTGAGCAGCTGAACAAAGCCAGCCCCGGGGCTTTCCAGGAATTCAATTTGAGAGTGCAAAATTGGGCAATCTTTTCCAGGTCGTCCAGGAGAGATTTTTTTTGTTCCTTGCTGAGATCAGCCTTCTCCAAAGCCATTCGTGCCTGGTTGAGCAGAGTCTTGTAGGCAGCGTTGATGGCTTTGCGAGATTGCTGGCTTTTATCCGTGTTCAGGTAAAAACTGGTAGCCTGGTAAGGATGGGTTTTGATTTTAGCCAGCATTTCCACCTGAGAAGAGCTGTTAAATTTCATGACACCTCCTTTTTTTTAAGATTTTTATATTTTTATAGATGATAGCCTTAAGCTTAAAAATGAGAAACAGTAAAAAAATTTAGAATCATCTATCTGCGGGGGGAGAAAACTTCTATAAACGGCTCTTATTAAAGCCACTTCTTTTAAACTAAACAGTTCCGAGGCATTTGTCAAGAAGATAAAATTCTTTCAGGTTAAGACATGGTATCCAGTTTAAGGGGAGTATTTGGAAGCGGCGGGGTGGCAGTCCGGCGGTTGGGGCTGTTATCCGCGGTGCAGTTACCAGGCTGAGACC